>JABDGW010000054.1:1279-21569 GCA_013285855.1 Bacteroidota bacterium | reverse complement strand
CAATTGAATCTATAAAAGCCATGATATTTACTGCGTCCATTTTTCGTGATTGAGACAAGGGCGGGTTAAAATTGAGCGCGATAGTAATATTTGTTTTTGCCAGTGCATAATTGCCCATATTGCAATAAGACGCGCCAATAAAAAAATAACCATAAGCAGTGGGTACTTGCCTGATGCTGCTGGTAAAATAACTAATAGCTTCTGTGTAGCGATGTTGTTTATACAATGTAGAACCGGCTTGTAAATCCGCTTTAGCAGCTGCGGTATCTTGCGAATTTGAGGTATTGTAAATACAACAGAACAAGAAAATGGCAAACCACGTTTTTGCTAAATAAATATTTTTCACGTTATATTATTTAAATATTGAATTAATCTCTGAAGAATCAGGGTTTTTAATTTCTAATGTATCGTGCTTTAGGGGTTTTAAGGAATCATAAACCGGCGACTTAGTTTGAATATTATGATAGGTTACATTTTTGTTTGTATACACGGCAATCATTATTACCATTACACCGAGCAACACGAATAAAAGTCCTGGTGAAAGACTGGCCAGGTCTGCTTTGAACCCGGCAAAGCTGGAAGAAAACTTAAATTCTCCTTTTACGCCGGATACAATTAAATGGTATCCAAGTTTAATAATCTTATAGCCCAGAATGAAGCAGACTGTCTTCATAAGTATGATAAGCCCAAACGATATTAAGTATATGCTTTCAGGAGTTTGCGGCATAAGCAGGGGATAAAAAAGTGTTACATAAATATACTTAATTCAAAATTCAAGTTATAAAATGTTTTCTGTACACCTAAGTAAACCAAACAATGCCTTATGCTATGCCTCTTTCTTCTCCACAGTCTTCTTGCAAAGCTATTGTGAGATGGCTAAAGGGACTGTGCGGTGTTGTGTGCCGTATGGTATCTGTTTAGATTGAGACCCGACAGTTTGAAGATAAATCAGATGCTTTTTTAGAAAGATGGGATCTTCCTGGTTAATTCAAACCAATTTATAACTTATATTACCCAACTTTTCAAACTAATAAACTAATTGATATAATGACTAATGAATCAAATCATCCAAAACAACAAGCACCAGGTAATTGATTTATTGAAACGGGTTTGTACGGTGAGTGTGGAGACGATGAAAGTGGTGGGAGAGATGAAGAATAAGTTATAAAGTATACAATAACTTCAGTAATGCCAGAAGAAGAAAATATTCACGAAGAAAGATCAGAAGACAATAAAGCGGAGAGTGCGCAACAAGAAGTGAATGAAAATATTTCACAGGAAAAAAGCGTAGGGCAAAATGCTGAAAGCATTGAACAACTTCAACCACCAACTGAAAACTCCAAACAAGAAACTGAAAACATGGAAGTACATCATCATCCACACATAGAAAAGAAAAATTTCAAAGAATATTTACTGGAAGGTTTAATGATATTTCTTGCAGTTACAATGGGTTTTATTGCCGAGAACATCAGGGAAAATATTTCAGACCATGAAAAAGAAAGAGAACTTATTCAATCCTTGGTTAAAGATCTTGAAGATGATAGTGCAACAATTGTAAGCCAGTTAAAAATATCCAAACTAAGATTGCTTTATTCAGACAGCCTTATTGATATGGTTCACCAGGGGAATGTACCTAACAGAACAGCCAATTTTTATTATTATGGAAGAATGACTGCAAGATGGACTTCTTTTTCAAATAACAGCCGCAGTATTGACGAAATGAAAAATGGCGGTTTGTTTCGCGTAATCCGCAATAACAATGTGGCTGCATCAATAATGGCATATAATGCCTTTATTCCTCAAATTAAAAATCTGGAAGACCGGCAGGTAATTGTTGATAACGAATATAGAAAAATGGCAGTACAGGTCTTCGATCCATACATATTTAATCATATGCTGAATGCCGCAGATACTATAGACAGGATTACGGGTAATCCGCTTCTTTTAAAGAATGACAAAGAAACATTGAATGATTTGGCGGGATGGGCACATTACACTATCGCCAACCGTTCTGCAATTGATGAGGCGAAAGAACAATTACTTATAAAAGGCGAAGAATTAATAACACTGATAAAAAAAGAATATGATTTAAAAGATGAGTGAAGAAAAAAACATACCCAAACAGCATTCTGAAGAACAAAGAATAATTTTTAGTCGCAGCAGGGTCTTCATTACAAAGCCAAAGTGTGCAGGATGAGACTTTGCGTTATTATAAGTAAACTACGATAAATACAACAGTGGCATTGCAATAATAAAAGCATGTGATTGCCATAATAAAACACAGATATTGCAGTTATATAAGTATCAAAATTGTTAAGCTTGTGAAACAACTGGTTATTGAGCATGCCACAAGAAAAATTTCTTTCTCCACAGATGAATTAAAGCCATGGACAAAGGAAGACGAAACATTAATGAAGGCATATATTTCCCTGCACGATAAAGAATTGTCGCTTAAAGCGCAGTCGAAGGAGCTATTATCTCTTTCCGCAGATTTAAATAAACAAACAGAAAAAGTGCGCCTTAAGCTTATTGCGTTAAAAGAAATGATTGCAGCAATAAGTAAGCTTGCCGATGGTTTTATTGTAATTAATCCCAACCGGCAGCACAAAGCAAATGAAATAAGTAATGAAGCTGAAAAGCTAAGTGCGCATATCAGGGGTGATTATCATAGTATTTTATCAGAACTTGAGCTTACAGCAAAAACTTGTAGCGAAAAAAATGAAGCATTTATTAACGATACGGAAAATAATGAGCTTTGGGATGCATATAGCGACATAAAGCACAGCCACTTTCATAACTATGAAATAAACGCTATTGACATTGTAAGTTTTGATAATGATGATGACACATTCAGGGGATTTTCCCGTGTTTCGCGTGATCATAACAAAGGCATTATTGATTATGCTAATGAATCCATCGACAATTATAGCAAACTGATACTGGAAACGGAAATGCAATATGCGTTATGGGAGGAATTTTTGAAACGTCTTTCACTTATACGTATGGTAACAGCAACTGAAACGGGAGAAATATCTGCTTCGTCTAATTGATTTTAGTCGCAGCGGGTCTTCATTATAAAGCCAAAGTGTGCAGGAAGATACTCCGCGTTAATATTCTGTCGCGGCAGCGCTTTTATTGTCTGGTTTACGTTTAGTATGCGCCTCCGTAATATGACTACTAATAATTTGTCGCGTTTATGTATTTAAATTGTCGCATTCAACCTGCGATGATATGTTCCTGTGGAAGAGATTTGTATAATAATAACAACGAATACATATGAAACTTCTTCTCACATCGGCCGGCATAACTAACAAAAGCATCCGCAACGCATTGACTGACCTGTTGGGCAAACCCATTGAAGAATCAAAAGCGCTTTTTATCCCGACGGGTGTTTACCCTTTTTCAGGCGGTCCATATTACGCCTGGAATCCTATTGGCGGTGAAGCCGCTTCACGTATGTGTCAGTTGGGCTGGAAGTCTGTGGGAATACTGGAGTTGAGCGTGTTACCCAGTATTGATAAAAACAAATGGCTGCCATCTCTCGTGGAAGCAGATGCCTTATTGGTATGGGGAGGCGATCCTCTTTTTCTTAGCTACTGGATGCAGCAATCGGGGCTTACCGGTCTGCTGCCTTCCTTACTTGAAAACCTGGTATACGTGGGCGTAAGTGCTGGAAGTATAACCGTTGCCTCCGCCTTTGCTGAAACCTATGGTGCAGAACGTTCCTGCGCCGGCACGCCTTTGACATCTGAGGAAATCGTTTTTTCTTCGCCTAAAGGCGAAATCTGCAGTACACTCATTACCGCAACTGGAATGGGACTAACCAGCTTTGCTGTAATCCCCCACTTTGAACACAAAGATCATCAGGACGCCTCCTTGATTAACGCAGAAAAGTGGGCATCGAAGCTCACCGTTCCTGTTTATGCCATTGATGACGCCACTGCCATTAAAATTAAGGACGGTTCTATCGAAGTGATCTCTGAGGGTCAGTGGAAGTTGTTTAATCCTGCCGAAACACAGGTTCACTAACGACAGTAATTTTATTTTTCCTGGTATGTCACCCCAGGTAATAATAATAACAGCCGTGCCCTGGCCTGCAGTAAGTTTACAAAGCGAATCGAAAATTTAAACGCCCCTGTTGCCGCCAAGCAACTTCACCAGAAATATTATAACTGCACCTACAAGCAAAATATGAATTAAACCACTTGTTACGTGAAATGCAAAAAATCCCAGGAGCCATGCAATTACTAAAACTACCGCGATGATGTATAATAGGTTTCCCATGCAAAAAATTTTTAAGTTAAGCATACAGTCTTAAATATCATGCCACACTGCAACTATGCGGAAATGGAGAAATAAAAAGCCGATATTAGCAGCTACCGCAATGTGATTGCCTGCACACATCTTTTGCTAAAAGAAATATTGCGGAGAAAGAAAATAATTGAGTTTTAGTAAAGAGATTTCACTGTCACCATCGTCTCCTGGTAAGGGATGATGCGTTGAACCTTCACCCACATCTTTCCAACGGGATAATCTTTTTCATCAAGGCATGGTCTCGTAGCATTACACAAATCCGCTCACGAACACCCTGCTAAAACATAAGGTGTAAAATCAAATAAATATCAATGTCTGCAACCTAAAACCAGCAATGGAATTATTAAGGACATATAGAAGCTTTTTCTCCTTTTTAAACTTGCTGCTGAATATCTTTTTTTACTTACATTCGTATAACCAAAACTGTACTGCTATGAAGAAAATTCTACTTTCTTTTTCATGCGTTTTATTACTTATTTGTATAAATGTAAACGCACAATCTGTTCGCTTTGTAAAGCCCGTTGCATCAGGCACAGGTGATGGTTCGACATGGGCAAACGCATCAGGTGATCTGCAGGCAACTATAAACGCCGCTCCCTCATCAGATCTAACTGAAATATGGGTTGCCGCAGGAACTTACAAGCCTACCACGGGCACCGACCGCTCAATTTCTTTTCAAATGAAAAATCGCTGTGCCCTCGTTGGCGGTTTTGCCGGGGGCGAAACACTTCTTTCGCAAAGAAATTTTCTGACCAACATAACGATCCTCAGCGGAGATATTGGTACTATCGGGGTCAACACAGATAATTCTTATCACGTAATTTCAAATAACAACCTTGACAACTCGGCAATGATCGATGGCTTTACAATATCTGATGGTTATGCAGACTTAGTTAACTTGTCTGCGGATCGTGGAGGGGGCATGAGAAATATATCTGCATCTCCAACAATTCGCAATTGTGCTTTCATCAATAACACAGCGTTCTGCAGTTTTGGTGAGCCTGCAGACGGAGGAGCCATGTATTGCCAGGATGGCAATCCTGAAATTTCTAACTGTACGTTCAAAAATAACCTGGCAAAAACCCCGCACACTTCTTCCCAAAGCTCAGGCTTTGCACAAGGAGGAGCAATAGCTATTCTCGGTGGCAGCCCTCACATAACCGGCTGTACTTTTTCTTCTAACGTGGCAAATAGTGGTGATAATATTGCAGCTTCTTACGGTGGTGCCGTGTATAGTGACGCAAGTGCAGTACTTACCAATTGTATCTTTTTAAACAATACAGCAAGCCGTTCTGCAACTAACGCCGGATGTTATGGGGGAGCAATATATGCACAAAATAGCGTAAGTATTATTAATTGCAGCTTTTACGGAAACCATGCGGAGGATCACGGGGGAGCAATCGGGACTAATGTAGGCGCAACTATTAGTAATTGTATTATTTGGGGCAACACAGCATCATCTAACGCGGGTATTGATGGAACAGCCACTGTAACTTACTCCATTGTGCAGGAAGGATATCCAGGCACAGGAAATAAAAACGCTGATCCATTGTTTTCAAATAGTTCTGATCCCGATGGAGCAGACGATATTTTCGGAACGGGTGATGATGGGCTTATCCCAACATGCGGCAGCCCGGGGATTAATTCAGGTGATAATGCTTCTGTAGCAACTTCGACTGATATTGCCGGCAATACCCGCATCCAGCAAACCACAGTGGATATGGGCGCTTATGAAACTTCTTTATCATCTCCGCACACGTGGTACTATGATGGAGATGGCGATGGCTATTTCGGAAGTTCAGAAACTGCCTGCAGCAGTCCCGGCGCAGGATGGTCAACAACTACAGCAGGCCCCGACTGCAATGATAACGATGCTGCTGCAACTGTGCAACGTACATGGTATCTTGATGCGGATGGCGATGGCTATTTCGTAAGTACACAGGTGAGTTGCAGCAGTCCCGGCACAGGTTGGGTAAGTTCAAGTGGTAATGGAGGGGGAGATTGCGACGACAGCAATCCAAATGTTCATCCCGGTGCAACGGAAATTGCAAACGGTATTGATGACAATTGTGATGGAAGGATTGATGAAAACATCATCTATGTGAATCATGCTGCCACGGGTGCCAATAATGGCACAAGCTGGGCGGATGCATATACTGATTTAAGTACTGCAACAGGAGCGGCAGGCAATGGTAATGTGATATGGGTTGCACAAGGAATGTATACACCAGGCACTTGTGCACCCGGCGGAGACTGCTATTCAAACAAGGACCATGCATTTTATATGAAAAATAATGTGGAGATATATGGTGGTTTTACCGGTACTGAAACATTGCTTTCACAACGCGATTTTCGTATACACCCCTCCATATTGAGTGGCAATATCCTCAATCCAAATGATGCAACGGATAATGTTTTCCATGTGATCTATGCTCAATACCTGAATGCTACTGCTGTGCTCGATGGCTTTACCATTAAGGATGCGTATGACAATGACCTGGGAAATAACAAGGGTGGCGGTTTATACTTATACCAGTGCTCATGCACTATAAGGAATTGCATCATCAGGGATAATACTACAAGGTTTGCTTCCACTACCGATGGAGGTGCAGCCGCTTACTTATCCAGCTCATCTGCTCTTTTCGATCATTGTATTTTTTACAATAACCAGAGCTCAACATTCACGAATTATCCCGCAGTCCTGGTTTCCGGTGCATCTCCGTCTTTTATCAATTGTGTTTTCACGGCAAATACAGGCGGGTTAGGAGCATTGGGTGGTACTGTTCAAATAACAAACTGTACCATAGCGAATAATTCATCAGACGGTATTTACTCTTCCTCTGCTAATTTCATAATCAAAAATACTATCATCAGGAATAATGGGATAAATATAGTTGACGGGAACGCTCCGGATATTACCTATAGTATTACTCCCGGAACATATACCGGTGCAGGAAATATTGATGCTGATCCTTTGTTTGCTGATGCAGCTGATCCTGCCGGAGCAGATGGTCTCTTCGGAACGGGTGATGATGGACTTATCCCAACATGCGGTAGCACGGCGATTAATTCAGGTGATAATTCAGGTGTAACGGATACGTCAGACATTACAGCACATACCCGCATACAACAAGGTATTGTTGATATGGGTGCTTACGAAACCTTACTTGTTATGCAAACCTGGTATTACGATCATGACGGAGATGGATACTACGGTAATGCAAAAGATACTTGTGCAAGTCCGGGTGCAAACTGGAGTACAAGTCCACCTGGATCTGATTGTAACGACGATGATGCAGGTGTTCATTCAGCTATCACGTATTACGAGGATGAGGATGGCGACGGCTATACTCAGAGTACGATAACACTTTGTACTTCCATTACACCCGGGGGCTATAGCAAAACCAGCCTGGGAGGTGACTGCAATGACCACGATGCTTCGGTTCATTCATCCCAGCTATACTATGTAGATGCTGATGGCGATGGTTATACTCAGGGTTCAGCCGAGTTCTGTTCATCAACCCCACCTGCCGGTTACACTGCAACCAGCTTAGGTGATGATTGCAATGACAACGAGGCAACTGTCCATTCACCACAACAATACTATGTAGATGCTGATCACGATGGCTTTGGTTCAACTACCACCGCCCTGGTTTGCGCTTCTGCACCGCCGGTGGGTTATTCAAATAACAACACAGATTGTGATGATAACGATGCTTCAGTTCACGGCCCGCAAACCTGGTATTACGATGGTGATGGAGATGGATACTTCGGAAGCTCAGAAATTGCCTGCAGCAGCCCTGGCGTTGGCTGGAGCAAAACCACCATTGGTCCTGACTGCAATGATAACGATGCTTCCGCAACTGTACAACGTACGTGGTATCTTGATGCGGATGGCGATGGCTATTTCGCAAGTACACAGGTGAGTTGCAGCAGTCCCGGCACAGGTTGGGTAAGATCAGGTGTTATTGGAGGAGGAGATTGCGATGACAGTGACCCGAATGTTCATCCCGGCGCAACAGAAATTGCTAATGGCAAAGACGATAACTGTAACGGACAAATTGATGAGGGCTTATGTGCAACACCTGTTGTACTATCAACAACAAATATTACAGCCAACACTGCACAATTAAATTGGGGTGCTATAACAGGCGCTGCGAGGTATATTATTAGTTATCGCCCGGCTGGTGGCGCCTGGACAGTTGCCAGGATAAATTCCAAAAAGAATTTTTATGTGCTCACAGGGCTAAATGCATCAACGCGCTATCAGTGGAGAATTAGAACACTATGCAATTCCACATCAAAATCAGTGTTTTCTCCAAAACAAACTTTTAAAACAACAAAAGCCAGTTTTGCACTTAGCGATGCCAGTATACCTGTAACACCCGATTTTAAAATGTATCCAAACCCAACTTCCGGAAGCTTTATGATTGATATGAAATTAGAAAATGCTGTTTCAGGTAAAGCAGAAATACAACTAATTAACTCGTTGGGCCTGGTTATATACAGTGATAATGCTATTGTTGAAAACGGAACATTAAAAAAAGAGGTAACACCAACAGTTGCGCTTGCATCAGGTTTTTATTTAGTGAAAGTAATAACCGGTACCGGAATTTCTACAGGTCGTTTGCTTATTCAAAAATAAGATTAGCTACACAAGTAGTTTTTCTTTAAAAGAAACCGTCTCATAACTCATGAGGCGGTTTCTTGTTTTTTCCTTTCTTTGAAATAACTTTAAAGGCAACGGTGGTTATCTGATTGTGAGTGATGGTTCAAATATTGATGTATCCGGAAGCAGGAAAGAGGTTTGATTAAAAAAACCCGTACCAAAACAGAGCAGGAAGAACTAAATAAAATATCTTTTTAAATAAAACACAGGGTCTATTCCTGCTAATGAAAAAAGCCTCTTGTTTGTAAGAGGCTTTTTTGGGTTAATGAATAATTCCTTAATTTATATGGTAACTAAGAAGTGATACTGTGTTCGTATATGGTGTGCCATATGTTATGTTAGCAACAGTATTTATAATACCGAGGCCTTGTGCTACATAGTAATCAATTGTACCTATATGACCAATATAGAGCGCATCAAGCGAAACCTGTGTATGAATAACGTTGGCATAAGTTTGTCCATGCACAGTTTGGTTATAATTCTTCTTAATAATTTTACCGGTAGCAGTTACAGGTATCCCATATATTGTCGCTGCCTGTGCAGACCATGTTGCTCCTTTTGCAGCATTATCTTTTAAGAATAAAACTTCTATAGCAACCAAGCCTACTCCGCTAACGTTGAGATTTGAATACTGGAAATAATCATGACTTTGCTGGGAATAATAAGCTGTGTCTGTTCCGGAATTAGAAGTGACTGTAGTGGCAGTATATAACTTGCCGTTAATTGTTGATTTCTTTGCAATAACCTTACTGGTGTATTTCTCAGCAGTAGAGGTGCCTCCTGATTCTGTTACTGAATTATACTTCCAATATGTACCTTTCGTAAGGGGCATATAGGTTGAGGAAATAGAAGTAACAGCTTCACTTGTGTTGTTGGCTGATAAACTTTTTGTCGAAAGATCTTTTGAACATCCGACAATAGAAAAGAGAAGGGCATAGCCGATTAATTTTTTCATAAATAGTTAATTTTTTTTGTTGCACAAGAATACACCTGATAAAATTCACGGGTCAACCCTCATTCAGAAACTTATTATTTCTTTTCGGGAACGTTAAGAAATAATAAGTCAAAAAAATAATTAAGTTATTGATATTCAGTATTACCACTTAACTTATTATTCAGATAATAGTTTGTTTGGTACTTTTCACAATTCCGATAATTCAGCACGTTTAAGACAATGGACATTTGTTTAGTCCGTTAAATTTTCCTTCTCCACAATGTTACTTTAGCAAAGCTTAATGTAAGAGGAGAGGGCAGAATAAAATGCTTTATTACTTACGTGCATAAGCCCTTTGTTCATAAAAAGGAGAATACTCACACGGACAATACCATTCCTCTATCTTTGGCGCTTTAGCAATTTTATATGGAAAAAGATCTATTGCAGCAGCTAAACGAAACCACTGCTTATATCAAAACAAAATATAATCATCAGCCCTTTATTGGTGTTGTTTTAGGCAGCGGGCTTGGCAATTTTACCAAAGAAATGCAGGTGGAACATGAGATTGATTACAGTGAGCTGCCGCATTTTCCTGTAAGCACGGTTAAAGGCCATACAGGTAAATTAATTTTTGGTAAGATGAATGATAAGCATGTGATTGTTATGGCTGGCCGCTTTCACTTTTATGAAGGATATACAGTGCAGCAGGTCGTTTATCCGATCCGTGTGATGAAAATGCTGGGTGTAAAAACTGTATTGCTATCAAACGCAGCAGGTGGTGTGCATGCAGATTTTAAAGTTGGTGATATGATGATCATCAGCGATCATATCAGCATGTTTACTATTAACCCTTTGCTTGGAAAAAATGAAGATGAATTGGGAACGAGATTTCCTGATATGAGCGAACCTTACAGTAAGGAACTTATAAGCAAAGCAAAATCAATTGCGCAAGATTTAGGTTACGATATAAAAGAAGGTGTGTATTGCGGCGTTACAGGGCCTACATTTGAAACACATGCAGAATATAAATTAATAAAAGCTATGGGCGCTGATGCGGTTGGCATGAGCACCGTACAGGAAGTAATTGCTGCAGTACACGCAGGAATGAAAGTTTTTGCTATGAGTATTATTACAGATCTTGGTATTCGCGATGATGATAATATAATTACACACGAGGAAGTATTGGCCGCTGCCAATGAAGCTGAACCTAAAATGACGGCGATATTTAAAGAATTGATTAGAGTTGTTTAATCAACAAATTTTTATTTAAAATAACCAATTCACCAGGTTTTGTGTAAATGGCTGCGGCGCATATTCTATTCCATTTTCATCACCTAAAAAAAATATTTTAGTGTTCGGGTAATTATTCAATATTCCCATTATTGGGGCGTCAATATTATTGGTTCCACCAATAAATGGAAAACTGTTATTTATAACCGTATAATCATTCTTATCCAGAGTGCCTAAAACAGTAATGCTTGGATTGTTTTCACTATTAGTAACTACAGACCCGGCAATGTAGGATAATTCGGTTACGCCATTTGTAATTTCATTAGTAACAAAATTAGTAACCGTGCCCTCTACGGCTCCCACAAAATGTAAACCAAGCATTTCAGAAAGATTGTCATTTACGGCGTTTGAGTAATAAAGGTGATCCTGGAGCAGAAGAAGAGCGCAAGGTTTATTAAGAAAGTTTTTATAGGCCGCTAATTCGTCATCAGAGTACTGGGAAAAAGCAGCGGACCTGATAATTTTAGAATATTTTTTAAGTAATGAATCTGTAATTATAGTACCAGGCGATAACTCATCTACATGAAAGCCAAGCGTACGCAGATATCTGGCTAAATGGTGTCCCTGGTGATCTCCGGTACCAGATTGTGGAGACCACCAAACACCATCATCCTTTGAAGCATCTACTAAAATATTGCTATCGTTTAAAGATGAAATTGGAAGTTCTCCTGTTATTGGGATTGATTTTTTGCAACTGATTTCTATTAAAACAAGTAAGAACAAAATAGCAAGAAGTATTTTCATTGGTCTTAACTTAAAAAGCAATTAAAGTTAGGTATATATTTTAAAAAATATTTATTTCAACTTAAACAAGGCACATGAGGTGGAGCTTTAATGTTTATTCATGACTGTACATTGCTCAACAAAACCTTAATATCTTATAGCATAAAAATCCTATTCGTAATTTCGCGCTCTTATTTATGAAGGCAAGAACACTCAAACGTGATAAAGTAAACATCATTACACTGGGTTGCAGTAAAAACCTTGTTGACAGCGAGGTTTTAAGCGGGCAATTATTGGCGAATGATATTAACGTGGTGCATGAAAATGCAAAGCTTGATCACAATATTGTAGTGGTAAATACCTGCGGTTTTATTGATAAGGCAAAAGAAGAAAGCATCAATACTATTTTGTCGCAGGTTGATTTGAAGAAACGCGGCAAGCTGGATAAAGTGTATGTTACCGGTTGTTTAAGCGAACGTTACCGCAACGATCTGGAAGCTGAAATTCCGGAAGTAGATTCATGGTTTGGAACATTAGAGCTGCCTTTAATTTTAAAAGAATTGAATGCTGATTATAAAAAAGAGTTGCTTGGCGAAAGATTACTAAGCACGCCAAAACATTATGCATACTTAAAGATCAGCGAAGGTTGTAACAGAACCTGTGCATTTTGTGCAATTCCATTAATGCGCGGCAAACATGTAAGTAAAACCATCGAACAAATTATTGCTGAAGCAGAAGGTTTGGTGCGTCGCGGTGTGAAAGAAATTATGCTCATCGCACAGGAACTTACTTATTATGGTTTGGATATTTACAAGAAAAGAATGCTTGCTGACTTATTAAAGCGTTTGAGTGATGTTGAAGGGTTGCAATGGATTCGTTTGCATTATGCTTATCCCAATAAATTTCCATTTGAAGTGCTTGATGTAATGCATGAAAGAGAAAACATCTGCAAGTATCTTGATATGCCTTTGCAACATGCGAGTAACAGGATGTTGGAATTAATGAAAAGGCAAAGTACCAAAGCTGAGATAGAAGAAACATTAAATATCATTCGTGATAAAGTGCCGGGCATTTGTTTGCGCACAACATTGATTGCAGGTTTTCCCGGCGAAACAAGAGATGATGTTGAAGAATTAAAATCTTTTTTACAGCAGCAACGCTTTGATCGTGTTGGTGTGTTTACGTATAGTCATGAAGAAGGCACAAGCGGTTATGATTTAACGGATGATGTTCCTGCTGCAGAAAAGCAATCGAGAGCCGAAGAAATAATGGAAGTGCAGCAGGAAATAAGTTATGAAAAGAATGCAGAAAAAATTGGTAAGACATTTAAAGTTATTATTGATAAAAAAGAAGCCGGCCGTTATTTAGGCAGAACAGAATTTGACAGCGTTGAAGTAGATAATGAAGTTATTATTCGTTCAGATAAAAAATTATTTATAGGTGAATTTGCTGAAGTAAAAATCACCAACGCGTTTGATTACGATTTGGAGGGTGAAGTTTTACAACCGGTAGCTCAACATGTTGTTTAGTGCACTAATTTGCGCATCAAATGGAAACACACTGCAGTTACATTTCCTACCAACAAACAGGATATTTTTCAAAACTTGTTATTGATTACATTAATAATGACCCGCAGCTACAGCCATTTTATAATTTTCATGCAACAACAGAAGGCTTACAGCAATCTATCAATCAAAGAAAAAATTTCCAGCACAGGAAAATTTTGGTTGATCAATTACAAAACCAGTATGAAGGTTTAAATATTCAAAGTAAAGTTTCATCCAACATACAATCGTTATTAAACAAAAATACCTTTACTATTACAACGGCGCATCAGCCCAATATTTTCACAGGTCCGTTATACGTTGTTTATAAAATATTTCATGTAATAAAACTGGCGGAAGAATTAAATGCTTCGCATAGTGATTGCAATTTTGTGCCTGTTTATTTTATGGGCAGTGAAGATGCAGATCTTGATGAATTAAATAACATTACTATCAACCAAAGAAAATATGTATGGGAAACAAAACAAACAGGCGCTGTTGGCAGAATGAAGGTTGATAAAAATTTATTACAGCTTATAAATGAAATTGAAGGTCAGCTTAGCGTATTGCCGCATGGCAAGGAACTGGTAGAAATTTTTCGCGCATCTTATAAAGAAAAAACAAGCATACAGCAATCAATGCTTGGGTTATTAAATAATTTGTTTGGGGAATATGGATTGATTGTTTTAATTCCTGATAATCCATCTTTAAAGAAACTGTTTCAGCCGGTAATTGAAAAAGAATTAAGAGAACAATTTTCGCATAAAGCAGTTGCTGATACTGCAAAAAAATTAGAGGCACATTATAAAGTGCAGGCAAGCGGCAGGGAAATAAATTTGTTTTATTTGATTAACGATAAAAGGGAAAGAATTGAAGTTGAAGGTTTAAAGTTTAAAGTTGAAGGTTTAAGGTTAGAATGGTCGCAGGAAGAAATTTTAAAAGAACTTGATGAACATCCCGAACGCTTTAGTCCGAATGTAATTTTACGTGGTGCTTACCAGGAAACCATTTTGCCTAACGTTGCTTTTATTGGCGGTGGTGGAGAACTGGCTTACTGGCTTGAACTGAAAGAAGTTTTTCAGCAGGCGAATATTCCATACCCTGTTTTATTGCTGCGCAATTCTTTTTTATTGATGAATGAAAAACAATATCAAACTATAACTGCCTTGGGGTTGAATATTGAAGATATTTTTTTGAAGGAATATGAACTGATGAAAAGAATTGTTTCTATCAACACAAATAATAAATATGCATTAAATGGCAAGCTTGAAAATTTTGAAAGCTTGTATGATATGTTGAACGCCCAGGCAACAGGTATTGATGCAACGCTTCATGATCATGTGCTATCATTAAAAACAAAAGCTTTAAAAAAATTAACCGAGCTTGAAAAGAAAATGCTTCGTGCAGAAAAAAGAAGATTTGCAGCGCAGCAGGAACAATTGCAGAAATTAAAATCAATTCTTTTTCCCGGTGAAAATTTGCAGGAACGTGTTGAAAGTTTTGCAGGCTTTTACAGCCAGCAAAGCAAAGCTTTTTTTGAGAACATATTGTTTTCTTCAAAAACCATTGACCAACAGTTTGCTATTCTCGTAATACTTAAATAATTAAATTTTACTTTATTATTTTTGATTTCTTATAATTATTAAGGCTTATGAAAATTCAGCTGTCTGCAATTATTTTATCCATATTATTTATTACAAGTTGTCGCAAAACGGATGGTTTAATAAACAAGTCATCCAGTATGGATTTGAGCTTTGATGCAGGACAGCCAAACATAATTCTTATTCTTGCTGATGATATTGGCTATGAAATTCCAAAGTACACCGGCGGCCAATCTTACTCCACACCAAACCTTGATTATATTGCCGGTCATGGTATACAATTCACACAGGCACATACGGCACCATTATGTTCTCCAAGCCGTTTTATGCTGTTGACTGCTAAATATAATTTCAGAAATTATACTACATGGGGCACCATGGATACTTCGCAACGCACCATTGCAAACCTGTTAAAGAAATCAGGTTATGCAACCTGTATGGCAGGCAAATGGCAGTTTGATGGCGGAGATGCATCTATACGTGCTTTTGGTTTTGATAAATATCTTGTAACTAATCCTTTTAATGTAGATTTTGAAGATGACGGCGCATTAAAATTTTATAAAGATCCGCAGATATATGAAAAAGGCGCTTACTGGGCAGATAGCAGAACAAAGGGCAAATACGGAGACGATATTATAAGAGATTACATGTTCAATTTCATTGATTCAAATAAAGGCAAAAAACCGTTTTTTATTTATTGGGCAACCAATCTTGTGCACGAACCTTTTTGTCCAACACCTGATGATGCACAATTTGCTTCATGGAATTCAGACAAGAAAAAATCACCGGGCGATTCTATATATTTTCCATCAATGGTTAAATATGAAGATAAATTAATCGGCCAGCTTTTAAGCAAGCTGCAGGCTGATAAAATTACCGGCAGAACATTAGTGATCTGGTTAGGAGATAATGGCACAACCGCAGACATACACAGCATTTGGAATGGCCAGGTTGTTGGCGGTGCAAAATCATCTTCAACAGAAGCGGGAACACATGTACCCATGCTGGCGTATATGCCCGGCCGCATTCAAACACATGCTACGGATACGAGTTTAATAAGCCTTGTTGACTTTATGCCTACAATCAGCAATGCGGCTGGAACTACTATTCCAAAATCTTATGGCCCAACAGATGGAATAAGTTTTTATGACCAGTTGTTGGGTAATTATTCAAGCGTAAGGCCATGGATATTTTGCCATTTTGTAGGTGCAGGAAAAAATGAAACCAATCCCTTGTATTTAAGAAGATGGATGCAGGATTATACTTACAAACAATATGATTCAGTGCCCAATCCCAAATTCAGCAAAAAGTTTTTTAATATAAAAACCGATCCGGCAGAACTGCATCCCATTTCAACTGCAAATATGACGCAGCAGGAGAGAACTATCAGCAAGCAATATCTTAAGAATATGTCGCAGTTGCATTAATATTTTATAGGTCGGAAGGCTAAAGCCACCTGATCATTTCTAAATCCCCAATACTTCTTTCAGTTTACTGTAACCTGCTTTGCTTACAGGTAATTTAGATCCTGTACTTAAAAGTAATAAATGGCTATCTTTTTCATACGCATCAATACGCGTTATAAGTTGTGTGTTTACAATGTATGAACGATGCACACGCACAAACTGAAATGAAAACAGTGATTGTTCAAAATAGCTCATTGTTTTTTTCTTAAGAAATGAACCTTCAGCGGTAAAAATTTTTACATAATCATCAGCCGCTTCTAAGTATTGTATTTGCGATACAGGAATAATTTTGATCTTGCTGCCATCTTTTACCACCACACGGTTTTGCTGAACAGGTGATTGTGCCGCACTTTCCAAAACGGCTTCTGTTTTTTGCGAGAAAGGTTTTTGCTGACTGATGTATTTCTGCAGGGCTTTATCAAAACGTTCTTTGCTGAATGGCTTTAATAAATAATCAATTGCATTGCTTTCAAATGCTTTGATAGCATATTCATCAAAAGCTGTTGTAAAAATTACTGGCGGAGCAATTTCAATTAATTCAAGCATTTCAAACCCGTTGATCTTCGGCATTTGTATATCAAGGAAAATAAGATCAGGCTCATATTGCTGAATAGCTTTTAATCCTTCAAAACCATCATTACATTCAGCCAGCATTTTTATTTCAGTATATGATTGCAGGTATTCTTTTACAATACTTCTTGCCAAAGGTTCATCATCAATAATTATAACGTTCATATATTTTGCGGAATAAGAATAGTTGTTGTAAAATGATTGTCTTCTTTCTTTATACTTAACAGGTCCTGCCTTGCAAATAATAAAAATAATCTTCGTTGTATGGAAGGCAGGCCAAAACCTGTTCCTTTTAAAGGTTGCGATGTTTCAGGATCAAATGGATTTTCAACCGCAACCTCTAAATTATTGCCCAGCTTTTTTGCATTTACTTTAATCAGCACTTCACCTGTTGTATCGTACAATCCAAATTTAATAGCATTTTCTACTACCGGTTGTAAAAGCATTGCAGGCAGGTTTAATTTCAGTGCAGCTTCTTCACAAAAAATATCTGTTTGCAGCCTGTGGCCAAATCTTACTTTTTCAATGTCAAGATATAATTGCAGGTATTGCATTTCTTCTTCCAGCGTATTCCATTGCTTTTCATCTTTTTTTAAAGTGCCACGTAAAAATTCGCTTAACTGGTTTATCATATGCCTTGCTTTTTCAGGCTGTGTTCCCGTTAAAGCGCTTATTGAATTTAAACTATTAAATAAAAAATGCGGCTGCAGTTGTTGCCTTAGTTTAAATAATTCTGCTTCTCTTGCGAATTGTTCTGCTTCTGCCTTATGTGCGTTCATTCTTTTTTGTTCTTCCTGGTTATACCATAATAAACTCATCATGGCAATACAGCTTACCAATAAAAATCCAATGCCGAATCTTATGCCTGCAGATTGATGTAATTGCTGAATATAATATGCATCATTGCTCATTATTAAGTTTAATAAAGATTTTGAAATGAGTGAGCAAATTGCGCTAACACCAAGACTTACAAAAAGTATATACCAATATTTTTCACGTTGCGGCAAATAATAGCGCATATTGTTTACAATAAGCAAGCAAACTGCACCCAACAAACCAAACGTAACCAGCGTATCAATAAAAATTTCTGTAAAGCTAATTGCAGGTTGTGCAATAATAAAAGCGTGAATAACGCTTACCATAAGCCACCAGCTTATGTTTAGCAATAAAAGCTTCCTGTTTGATTCCGGTGTATTCAAATCAATCAGTTTAACTGCATGGTTGTATGCATAAAATTTTCCTGCAGATGTGCTGCGCGCAATAAAGTAAGTGTTGTATAAATTTCACCATTCTCTTCTTCAGATATGCGTGAATAAATTTCAACGCCGTCATTCAGGCTGCTTAGTTCATGAATTTCAGAAACGTCAATAAATTTCCAGTGCACGGGTTTTTCTGCGGCATTTAAAAAATTATCCTGCTCGCGATGGCCGAACAATCTTGCTTTTTGAAATGCGTGTAATTCATCTTCGGCATTAATCAGGCGCAATTGTTCATCAAACTGAGGTGTGTGTTTTCCATCTCCGCACAAGATTCTGTAAACAAGTTTTGCAAGATACCATTTCATGTGTGTGTTTTTTATTTGTTAGTTGCCACATGGAATTTGTCATAAAATTTTTCATCGCTGTTAATATAAGCTGCCCGAAAATTTTTATGACTCATTTCATAGTCTTGATTTATTTGTGAATAGTGACAGGTTAATTATTTAATTGATTCTATACAACCTAATATATCAAATGAGTTGCTTTGAATAAGACATCATCAAAAATTTCTTATCTCAATCCCTCCAAACACACAGGCACCTTTTAAAAGGATTGTCTTATTTGGTTCCGGTGAGGAAATGCTTCCGTTTCTCTTGTCTTCTACGCCTCCAAATACAGCAGTTATTTCATTTTTTACATTCCAGTTTCCGGGAATAAGCAGTTTTGTGCCGCCAAAAACATTATTCACTTCAAGCTGAACAGTTTGTTTTATATCGGCCTGTAACAGGTTAATTTCAGCGCCGCCCATAAAAGCATTTATTTCACCCCCTTTAAAATTTTTTGAAAGAATTAATTTATTCACGCTGCCAAATACAGCGTTAATATCAATGTATTCTGCATCATCATCTGTTGCAAAATTACCTGTTGCTGTTTGCGGTGAATTGTAATTATCATGAATATCCAGGCTGTGATCATACTCATTCCATTTATTCAGGTTCTTTTTGCTGAATTTTTCAGAACGCGGTTTTAGTATAAAAACAATACCAACTATCATTAAAATTCCGGGCCAGATAAAATCCTGCATGTGCGCATTAGGAATAATATCATTCAACAAAAAAGCAGTACCTACAACAATCATTATTAAACCACCTGCATTTTTAAAACCGCTTTTAAAACTTATTAATAAACCTATCGCAATTAAAAGCATGTGCCAGTGAAACAACCAGCCTGGAATATCTGCACCTAACTGCCTTGCCATCAATAAACCGCCGGCAGCCAGCAATAATAACCCGCTCCAAAACCTGTTGCCACCATTGTTGCGGTTAACTCTTCTGTCATCTCTTGCCATCTGATTCTTATTTTAATTGATAATACAAAAATATCAGAGCTTCTTATTTATATAAAGCTTGTTTAGGTTTACATATAAAAACTGTAGGTAAACCATCTAAACATGTAGGTGAATAATGTATGTTCCTGTTCTTATTGGTTTGGAACCGGAATTTCAGTTGGATATATTGGCGAAATAAAATCGCTGTTGCTGATGAATGCAAGATACTTTCCATCAGGGCTCCAGTTGGGTGTATTCATTGTTCCCTGGCCGCCGTATAATGCAACAATTACTTTTGGCTTGCCGCCATCTGCAGGCATTAATCTTATATACACATGTTTATAAAATGGATGATTGGATGGATCAACATCTTTTCCAAAAGAAATAAAAACAACCCATTTACCATCTGGCGAAACATGCGCAAACCAGTTGTTGAATTCATCATTGGTTAACTGTTCCTGGTTACTTCCATCGGGTTTCATACGCCAGATCTGCATTGAGCCGCTGCGCACTGAATTAAAATAAATATATTTTCCATCGGGTGAATATTCAGGGCCATCATCCAAACCTTTCGCAGTGGTTAATTGTATTTCCTTACCGCTGCCATCTGCAGCAATTTTATAAATATTAAATTCATCATCACGCTGACCAAC
>JABDGW010000054.1:0-1269 GCA_013285855.1 Bacteroidota bacterium | reverse complement strand
AGCCATGCAAATAAGAAGGACCGGTTGGCGTGATTTGTTTTGGTTCGCCGCCGTTGATAGAAACTGTATATACTTTTGAAATATTATCATTGTTTTTACCGCTGCTTAAGCCAAGCATTTTTCCATCAAATGAGATGACATGATCATTGTTATTATTAATAACTGTTCCGGTGTTTAAAACTTCGGGTTTGTTTGTCGAAAGATCAAATTTGTATACCAATCCATCACTATTATACAATAAATGTTTACCATCCTTCATCCAGTTAGGTGCCTGTATTGAGCGTGGCGATTGATAAATAATATTGCTGTGTCCGGTTTCAACATTTAAAATTTCTAACTGGCTGCCGATATATTGTTGATATGGAACAAGTGTTGCCGGCGCAGGAATTACAATGCGCACGTTATAAAAGTTTGCCTTTTCTTTTACAGCTGCATTATGCGAACAAACAAATAAACCAGCGTAAACATCATCACCAAGATCAAGCTGAATACTGTCTTCTGTAAACGTTTCACCGTTGCGCGCAACAGACATGATATACATGTTGCCGTGTCTTTCCAACTGAATTATATCTGCTGAAGTAAGTGTTGATTTCACTTCCTGCATTGTATCATTATTATTTTTTCTGTATTGCAATGAAGTCAATCCATCGCCATGTACAGCTACACTTGCACAAGCTGAGGTACTGTCCAAAGAAGAACGTATCATCCATCCAAACTTGCGGTGTTCTTCAACTCCTTTGCCAATAAAAGACGCATTGCAACGCAGGGTAAAATCACCTTTTAATTGTGTACATATATAATGCAGTCCGTCATGATTAAACCAAATGTTATTGCCTGAACCTTCAATGGTATATTCCTGTGTTTGCGCGTTATATGTTGCACTGCCTGTTTGCGTGTTACCAATATCAAACTGGTTTTGAAAAATGCCGATTGAATTTTGTGCATTCGTAAAAGTTGTCATCAGTAAACAATAAAACAGAAAGGAATATTTTTTCATGGCAAGATGTGATTTGAAAAGTAAGATATGGAAATTTAGCCTGAAGATTAAAACTATTCTTTATCAAACCTGGCCTTCACTTCATCCAGATGATGAATGAATTTATCAACATCAGCGTCGTAGCCATACTTAATATCGCTTAAAGCATTTTGATCGGCATCAATAAACATATATAAAGGCTGAGCATTAAAACCAAATTTAGTTATCTCATAATCAAGATTTTTTTCTCCAACTGTTTCAATCTTTTCTCCTTTTAAGTTGGTATATTTTTC
>JABDGW010000053.1 GCA_013285855.1 Bacteroidota bacterium | reverse complement strand
CCACGATTTATAGTAGTAATAAATATTTTTAGGGAAGCCGCACATATCCATCAAACCAAAATGCGAATTAATGTTTGGCCATGCGTACGGCGTTGGTTCACCGCGATAATCAAAGCCTGTCCATACAAAACCACCAAGCCAGTAATTATTCGGGGCGCACATTTTCCACCATGTTTCCGCAGTACTGCTCCACCACGGATGTGTAGTGTCTTCATCAGGAACATAGCCATTAATTGTATCTTTTATATAAATGCCGCGTGTGGTAACCGTGCTGCCCATTTCCGTTCCAATGATCGGCTGGTACGGATGATCTTTATGATATATATCAACAAATTTTTCACGGTAATTAAATCCACGAACAGGAATTACTTCATTCACGCCTTTAAAAACATTGGGCACATCTGCAGCATAAGTTGATGTGCGTGTAGGATCAAGTTCATTTTGTTTTGCAAGCAGCGTTTGCGCAATGCGCCTGCCATAACTTGTAGTTTGAATACCGAATTCTTCATTACCAATTGACCATAAAAAAATGGATGGATGTGTTCTGTCGCGCCTGATTATTCTTTCAAACTGGCTGATATATTCATCACTGCTGTTGAGTAACCGTTGTTCTTCCAGCACCAGCATTCCTAAGCTGTCACAGGCATCCAGCAATTCCGGTGTTGCTGCATTATGGCTTGTACGATATGCGTTAACGCCCATTTGTTTTAATAAACGAACACGATAATATTGAAGATAATCCGGCAATGCAGAGCCTACACCGGCATGATCCTGGTGATCACATACGCCGTAAATTTTTACAAACTTTCCATTCACAAATAAACCGGTATCTGTAACGTTGATGGTGCGTATGCCGAAACGGATTTTTTCACTATCAATTGTGTTGTTATTATTTTTTACAAGCACAACTGCACGATATAAATAAGGATCATCAACACTCCACAACTTTGGGTTGGTTACTGAAATTTTTTGTGTGATGATTTTTGTATTGTTTGATGAAACTGAAACGGATTGCGAAGCTGATTTACCAATAATGTTTCCATCACGATCCGTTATGTATGATATAACTGAACATTTGGATGAATCGAAATTTTGATTTTGTATAGTTGATTGAATGCTTACTGATGCATTGTTATTTTTCACATCACTAAAAACAAAAATGCCGTTGGTTGCAATGTGCGTGTTATTGTATTCATTCAACCACACATGACGATAAATACCAGCGCCTTCATAAAACCAGCCTTCATATTGCGTTGCATCAGCACGCACTGTAATAACATTATCGCCATGATAATTGATGAAGTCTGTTATATCATACGCGCATCCAACATAACCGCTTTTATTATTGCCGACAAAAAATCCATTTACCCAAATCATTGCATCGCGAAAAATGCCATCAAACTGAATTTGAAAACGATGACCTGAATCACTTACAGGAATCGTAAAATGTTTGCGATACCAGCCAATACTTGTTTCGGGATACAAGCCGCCAACTGGTTTATAACCGTGGCTCTCTACATCATCACTTGTTGAATTTGCGAACGGCAATTCAACAACCCAATCATGCGGAAGGTTTAGTTTACGCCAGGCACTATCATAAAATTTTGGATCAATTGCGGTGCCCGGTGCATGGCCTGATTTTGAAAAGATAGTTGTAACACTGTAATTAAAATCTTTTGCAGGATTGTTTGCGCTGCCAAAGGAAAATTTCCAGTCGCTATCAAAATTTATTTTTCTTGCGGGAATTGATTGCGAAAAAGAATTTGCTGTTGTTGCAAGAAGCATCAACAAAAAACAAAATCGTATGGCTTGCATGTGAAAATTATTTGGTGAGATAAGCGAATATCGAAAGAAATTGTACTTGATTGTCTCTTATTAATGATCAGGCCAAAAGATTTTTAAAACCAGTAGCCTCTTCGGGAGATAAGCCGGATGAGAATAAGTGCGATAAGGAACTCTGACATTGAATAACCAGGCACATGGGGCTTTGCCATGCAGAACCCTGTCAAGACAAAAAAAGATTGCTTAAAGGTATTTAACTGTTTATGACTCCTACGGAGTCAAATATTTGTAGAAAGGATATTACATTGAGCCACTTACGACTCCGTAGGAGTCGCACTAAAAGAAATATTCAACTCCGCTGGAATTGAATTTCAGGCTTGGAACACTTGTGCACCAAACACTTCGCCGAAATGTTGTGTCTGGGACATTGGACCAAAAACTTAACTAACTGCAAATAACTAACTGCAAATATTGGTGCAATATTTGATAATCAGAACCTGTTTCAAACAGCAACTGATTGTAAACACCATCAACAAAATTTTCAAGTGAAATTCAAAAAATACCGTTCCGATATTTTTTGAATAAAAGGATTTTGTTTACCTAAGAATTAAACAAATCGGTATTTATAAACCGGTGACAACGTAATGGAATAATTTTCAATTTTTTAATCCGCAATTTTCCCTTTTATGAAAACAAATCATGTGAAAAAACTTCTATTCTCAATCCTATTCATTTATTCAGCATTTACAATTTCCGCTCAAACCACTATTGGAAGGCAATTAGTAGATCAATACCCGATCACTTCTTCCGGTACAAAAACATATGGGCTTACATGGCTGCCTGCAGACTATTATTCAACTACTGAAAGTTATCCCCTGATAATATTTCTGCATGGATCCGGAGAAGTTGGTGATGGTGTACAGGGTTTGAACAATCTTATCAAACAAGGTCTCCCGAAAAAAATTGCAGGAGGATGGGACCCTCAAGCTATTAATCCTGTTGATGGTAAAATATATAAGTTTATTGTGGTATCTCCGCAGGCACCTACAAGCAGCGCCTGGTCTTATTCTTATACGCATGTAATGAATATATTACCTGACGTGCTCAAACGGTACAGGATTGATTCCAGCAGGATATACATAACAGGTATTTCAGCAGGGGGCGCCGGCACGTGGTCGTCCGTTACTAATGACGGTAGCTTTACAAAGAAAATCGCCGCTATTATTCCCGTAAGCAGCGTGGGCGTAAATAACCCGGATGTTGAATATCCGAATATAAAATATATCAGTGGCAAATACGGCGTAAGTGTGTGGACGGTGTGCGGCACTCAAGACGGTCATTATAGCACAGCGATAGACTATGTTAATATAATTAATTCCGCAATTCCTGCGCCCGTTGTACCGGCAGTAGTAACCGGAATACCCGGGCTTGATCACGTTGCCGGGGTTTGGGATATGGTGTATGATTCATCCTGGAGGTCAAATACATTTAATCTTAATTTTTATGAATGGATGCTCCAATATCGAAGAGATGTTGCAATACAAGTAAACCAGCCACCTGTAGTAAATGCAGGAGTAGATAAAAGCATTACGCTGCCAACCAACACCGTAACACTAAATGGCAGCGCTACGGACGCGGACGGAACGATTTCATCTTATTTATGGACAAAAGTTTCAGGCCCTGCACAATTTACCATTGTGTCGGCCAACCAACGAAATACTACAGTAAATGACCTGGTTGCCGGAACTTATCAATTTGAATTAACTGCTACAGACAATGATAATGCTAAAGGGAAAGATACGATAGCTGTGACAGTGCTGCAGGCCAATCAACCGCCTGTGGCCCGTGCTGGAATTGATAAAACAATTAGTTTACCAGTTGACAGTATAACATTAAACGGAAGCGGAACAGATGCAGATGGAACTATTACATCTTATTCCTGGACAAAAATATCCGGACCTTCTCAATTTACTATAAGCAACAGCAATATTGCTTCGCCGCTGTTAAGTAAGCTTACTGCGGGCACGTACACTTTTCGACTTACTGTTACAGATAATGATCAAGCTACTGATTCAGATGATATTAATATAACAGTAAACCCGTTAAACAATAATTACGAAACTATACCTGCAAGAATTGAAGCTGAAAGCTATACTGCAATGAATGGTATTCAGACTGAAGCTACAAGCGATATTGGCGAAGGCAGTGATGTAGGGTGGATTGATAATGGTGACTGGATGGATTACAATGTATATGTTCCATCAACCGGTATATACACAGTTAAATTCAGGATAGCAACTGTGAATACCGGCGCAAAATTTCAACTAGACCAAGCTGATGGTTCAGTATTAACCACAGTAAACCTTCCCAGTACGGGCAGCTACCAGGGATGGATAACGCTTAACGAAGAAGTTTCGCTTACTGAAGGATATCAAACGCTCAGAATTATCTCTACAGCATCGCCGGCATGGAATTTAAACTGGATGGAATTTATTAACGGTACTATACCCCCCATACCTATACCTGCGAAAATTGAAGCCGAAACTTATGACGCAATGCAGGGAATACAAATGCAAACCACAAGTGATGTAAACGGCGGACTGAATATAGGATGGATTGATAATGGAGATTGGATGGATTATATTGTGGATGCAGCGTCTCGAGGCATATATACAGTAAATTTAAGAATAGCCGCCGTTGATCCCGGGGCGGAATTAGAGATAAGAAATTCAAATGGCGCCGTACTTGCCACCGTAACTATTCCTAACACAGGTAGCTATCAAAAATGGGCTACCGTTAGCACTACCATATCCATTCCCGCCGGAAAACAAACTTTGCGGATTATTTCTACGGCTGATGTAAACTGGAATTTAAACTGGATAGACTTTGATGCATCTTCTGGTTTAACAGCGAAGAGCACGAACAACATGTTGCAAAGTTCAGATGAAGGCCTGGCAAAGCAGAAACTATCTTCTTTTGAAGTGAGTCCTAATCCGGTAAGCTCGAATTTTGTTTTGCAGATCAACAGCAAGAATACAGGTGTGGTGAAAGTACAAATAGTAAATATGCATGGCGCAATCATGAAAGAATTTCGTTTATATAAAGATGTTTCAGGCACGCAGACTTTCAAATTACCTTCTTATAATCTTAGCACCGGCAAGTATATTGTTCACCTGCAGCTTAAAAACTGGAGTGATTCAAAATTTATACTGAAACTATAATAAGATTTTTGAACGTAATATGAATGGGTAAGAAATAATTTTTTGAAAACATCTCATTTAAATATTTATGTCAATTACCTCTCTAAGATTTGTTACACCGTGACAAACACTAAAAGCACTAAGCAAAGTTTGCAACCTCGCTTCTTTATTCTGAGGTTTCAAACTTTCATTATTACATTACTTAAAGCTGAATAAAAGTTATAAACTTTAATATTGATATAGCTATACATCGCCGTTATTCCGTTTCTGAACCAGAACATCCTGTTTTGGAAAACAGGCTTTTGAAAGTATCTGTGAGATTATACAATAAATATTTACTACACAAGATGGCCCTGCATCAATTGCCCTACCATGGTCGCAAAATCTTCCTTTTTATTTGTATGCGGAAGTGGTTCATCGGGCACTTTTACATCTAAAAATTCACAAAGCGGTTCCCATCCTTCACGGGCATCAAAAACAAGTAATTTATCGGCAGGAACATATTTTTTCACCTCTTCATTATGATCATTAAAAACTTTTTCCATGAAGTCTTTATCTAAAAATTTACCCTGGAAATGTTCTTCATTAATAGTTTGTCTCGCGAATGCCATAACTGTCATTACAGTTTGAAGATGAGGATCAGCAGCTACTTTTTTGTCCATTTCTGCTTTTTGTGCTTCCGGAGGATTATGCGCCTGCCATATAGTACTGGAATAACTCTCATACCATTTCTCAAAGGGCCTTGTACTTAAAATAACCTTTGCATCAGGATATTGTTTCATGTGCTCCTTATACCAGGGATAGCAGGGAAAATCCACCGTGGCTTCATACCCATCGTACAATGCATCCCAATCCGTTGTACCGGTTTCTTTCAATGTTAGCCAGTAACGAAGATTCTCCGGGTGAACCAGGAGATTTTTCATGTGATAAGTTTTGCTGAATCCAAGTAATTCAAGAGATTCTCTAAGTGTGTTTGTACCGGTACGGGGAAATCCGGCTCCAATGATTTTAATAGACATGGTAGCAATGTTTGGTGATAAATGATTTCTGAAGGTAATATTAATTTATATCTTTTATTCAATTTTTATTTAATATTATTCTAAAGGAAAGAAAGGTTCAAATCTATCGCCGGTAAACATCGGTGCCGATATTTTTATTAGGGGTCGTTGTTGGTGAGCTGTTATACAGTTGTATATAACTAATGAAACAAGATGATAAGTGTTCTTTGCCTGAACAAAGCAAACCCACAAAAATTATTTTTTTAAGTGCTGCCTTAATTTTTTTTCTAATTCTGAAAACGAAAAAGGTTTGTTTAAAATACCGTCAGCATAATGGGCATGATAATCTAACAATGCAACAGGATCAGCAGAAATTAAAATTATTTTTACCGGGAACGGCAATATGTTTTTTAAGTCTTCGGAGATATGCCTGCCATCATCATCTTTTAAATTAATATCCACCAACACTATGTCTGGTTTAATTTCCAGAAGACTATCCAGGAAGCCATCCGAATTTTCAAATGTCATTACTTCATAGCCTTTCTTTTCGCCCCATGCTTTTATAGAAATAAGTACATCTGCTTCATCATCTATAACAAATAATTTTTTCATCCGCTTGTTTTATCACTAAACTATTTATGCAAATAGTTTAGCGTTGTTTATTAAATCAAATTCCTGGCCTTTGTTATGTTGGAAGGCTGCATCAATCAAACTAAATATTCTGTACCGGGCGAAGGTCGGTATTTACCAGTCTCCAGGTAAGATAATATTTGAAGATATCGCTATGTCTTAAACAATACATGTAGTAGGGCTTCATTTGCTTTTGTAGTTACCGTCGTATGGAGAATGAAGAAAATTCTACGGCAGGCACACAATCTGAGATTTGCTTAGGCTGTGACGTAGTAAGCAACTACGCCAAACAATTACATTCTACGCTGAGCTGAGGCTGGGTATTATATGGATCAACATAATACCATATAGCTATTTGCTTCGTATCAAGTCCGTTAAATAACGGACTTGATACGAAGATGGTACCTGCAAGGTATATCTTAAAGATAATGATGAAAGATTGCAAATAACCTGTAGACTGCGCCAAACAGTTAAACATTTTACGCCGGGCTGAGGAAGAGAAAAAATAAAATGACGTTCTCCGCAACTCCCCTATAAAGAATTTAAAAGAAGTATGTTTTATTTTAACAAGTCTTCTTATATTGCCGATAGCCTTTGTATAAATATTTCCTGCAGTAACAAGATGTGAATAGAATTGCAAAACAAAGGCATAAAAATATTGAGGAATATACCAAAATTCTGTAACCAAATAAACTGGCTTTAACCATTTAATTATTTGAAACATGTTCTCTATGATTCGCATTAAACTTTTGACAGTTTGTTGCCTTTTTTTGTTTTTGTATTCATGTAAAAAAGAAGGAGAAGTAAAAACGATTAGCCTTAGTCTTAACCCCACTCAACAAAGGCTGGCTTTACCAAAACGTTTTATTGGGCTTAGTTATGAAATGACTGAGATTACCTCACCTTCTTATTTTTCACCAGATAATGCAACACTCATTCAATTAATAAAAAATCTTGGCGACGGAGTGCTGCGTATTGGCGCTTCCGGAGTGGATCGTACTTATTGGACTAACAGCCCACGTTCTTCCTCTTCGCCCGACAATAGCATTACAACAAGTGATGTAGATCGCTTTGCCGCGTTTGATAAACAAATTGACTGGCCTGTAATTTTCGGTTTGAATCTTGCGGATTATAGTCCCGGTACAGCTGCCAATGAAGCAACTTATGTGTCAAATAAATTAGGCAGCAGCTTAATGGATTTTGAAATAGGTAATGAACCCGACACATACGAGCAGGTTAAATACCGTTCTCCCGGCTATAATTACAGCAAATTTAAAGTGCAGTTTGATGCTTATGTAAAAGCTATTCGGGGCGTTGTGCCTGATGCACCTGTATCCGGACCGGATATCTCTCATAACACAAACTGGTGTACTTCGTTTGCTGCCGACGAAAAAAATACCAGTAAGCTTCTTACGGCTCATCATTACGGTATGAACCCTTATAATGGCCCTTCTATAGGCGAACTTCTTGGTTCGGAAACATCACTGGAAGGATTGTGCCAGCAACTTGAAGCGGCAGCTTCCTCAAATGGTATGTTATATCGCATAGCAGAATGCAATTCAGCATATTCAGGCGGGGTCCCGGGTATAAGCAATGCATATGCCTCAGCACTTTGGGGTTTGGATATGATGTGGACAATCGTTTCTCATGGAGGCAGTGGTGTTAATTTTCATGGAGGCGACAACGGTGTCTATACACCTATTGCCTTGGTTAATGGAAGTTATATTGCCCGGCCGCTTTATTATGGTATGATGGCTTTTGAGGCAGGAGCCCAGGGTAATATTATTACTGTAAATTCCGACACGCATG
Source organism: Bacteroidota bacterium (assembly GCA_013285855.1). Taxonomy (GTDB): domain Bacteria; phylum Bacteroidota; class Bacteroidia; order Chitinophagales; family Chitinophagaceae; genus Parafilimonas. The sequence goes on along the minus strand of JABDGW010000053.1, from coordinate 14,104 downwards.
GTTTGAATATAAAAGCGTATGCTGCGGTTGCAGCTGATAGTAGTTTGTGGCTGACCGTTATTAATAAAACAGCTGCAAATTCTGTAACATTACAAGTTAATGCAGGCCGCACTATTAGTAAGTTGGATGTACAACGTTTACAAGGACCTGGTTTAAATGCTACCGATAGAATCACTTTTGCAGGAGGCATAATTGGACAAGACGGTACTTTTACTGCATCTGATATCGAGCATTATTTAGCAAATGAAAATAGCTTTACATTGAATTTACCTTCAGCCAGCGCTGCTGTAATACACATGCAATAATAGCTGTTCACTGTACTAAGCGAAGTTTGCAAACTCACTTGTTTTATCTGAAGCGATGCCTCTTAATGATAGGTCAGGCCTACCTTCGAATGTGTACAAAGAGAGTTCTATAGTAAACATAAATACAGTAGTTGCTGTGGCAATTATAGAACTACATTATACACATCTATAAATCTAATTAAATAACTATAGAACTAATGCGCTTGTTTCATTTTGGTTTAATATAAAATAATAATTTTGATGAATGGCAAAGAAGAAAGAACAATCAGTTATAACAGGTAACTGGGAAGATGTTATAAAAGCATCAGTAAAGAATAATCCTGCACCAAATCCGAAGAAGAAAGCAGTTAAGAAATCCAAATGAGCGATCAAAAATTTAAACCCAGAGGAAATTCAATAGGTTTAATTATTTTAATAATTGTTGTTGTGCTTATACTGGCTTGTGCTATTATCTATAATGTTATGAATCCGTAATTAATTTATTAAATTACAAGTGGCTACAAATCCGGTTTTGACAGTATAGCAAAGGCAAGTAAGTTAAGTCTAAAATAAGCATTTTATTTAGTGATTGATGTCGACACCAACCACTAGATATTCATATCCTCCTGCCCGTCTATATGCGGATCCTGTGCATTTGCAAACCCTACCAATAACACACCAAAGAAAATTAAAAAGCATGTTGTTGGTTTTAGCATTATTGCTTAACGAAAAAAGACTTTTGTTAGTGTTTGACACTTTACTGTTGAACACTTCGAAGAGTTGACTTGATTTGAGTGGCTTGTGCGAACAGGCATTTACTAAATTAAGCATTGTTGCGTTATAACGCAGAATCTCATGCTGCACACATAGCTATACAATGAAGACCCTGCGGCGACAGAAACCGCTATTTCACCAGTTCATTAAAAAGTTTATTCAATGTTTCCTTCACGTTTTGCGAGAAGCCGGCATGAACAGGAGAGGTTTGTACAATAGTGCTTCTTACTGCGGTTAACCACCTGAAACGTGCGGCTGCAGGTAATAATGCAATGGCTCCTGCGGTCTTATCAGCAGCACAGATCTTTTTAAAAACATCTAATCTTTTTTGCAGGTCATCTTTATCAATATCGTTTGCAAATGCAGCAAGTTTGTTTTCATCCAGCTCACATTGTGTTTGTAGAAAATTTGCTGATGCGCAATACATAATTACACCAACATTAAAAAATTCCTGCCGCTCAACACGGGGAACAATTCTTATAACTGCATATTCAAATAATTGCTTCTCTTGCATGTTTTGCCTGTTGTATAAATATTTCAGAAGCCGCGAATCTCGTTTTTAAAAACTGCGCATACACTCGTCTTTTTTCCTCAGGTGTTTGTGTTGAGTCATTTTCCATCAGCCACTCAGCGGGAATTAAAGCAACGATCGCATCAATTATTTCATCGTTTAAGATGGTGTGATATAGTTTGTTTACATCATCCAGCCTTGCTGCATATCTAAGCAGCACATGATCTTTTACCTGTTCAAAAGGCCGCTGTGGATTGTTTAAAAAACTTTGCCATGAATGATGAAAGTACAATGATGCGCCATGATCTATCAGCCAGAGTTCTTTATTCCACATCAGCATGTTGGTGTTGCGCACGGTACGGTCAACATTGCAGATAAAACAATCAAGCCACACAACTTTTGATGCAAGTTCTTCATCAATTATTGTAACAGCGGCATCGAACGGCACAGCGCCGGAAAGATAATGCAGTGCTAAGTTTAACCCTGTGCTTGCCTTTAAAAGATCCTGTATTTCTTCATCAGGTTCTGTGCGCCCAAATGCTGTATCCAGTATTGCAAAAACAAGCTCCGGAATTTTTAAGCCTAAAACGTTTGCCAACAAACCGCCAATCAGTTCAGCAATCAATGCTTTTGTTCCCTGGCCTGCGCCTTTAAATTTTATAACATACATAAAGCCATCATCTGCTTCTGCAATGGCAGGCAAAGAACCACCTTCACGCAAGGGCACAACATAGCGCATTACGTTTACGGTTCTTATGTCAATTGTAAAAGGCATGAATGATGATGTATCGCTGAGATTTAAAAATAGCGATAAGGTTTGAATTAATACTTAATTGTGCCGTTGATTGCAACGTTTTTAGTTGAATTATAATCGTAATACAAATTTGTTATGAAGAAATGGTTGTTGCTTTTAATCATTGCTTCAATGTATTACAGCGCATGCAAAAAGATGCAGTGAATAACAGCGGAAGTTATTTTATAAAAGCAAAATTCAACGGAACAGAAAAAACATTTTCCGGCAGTGCTTAATATACAGCACAAGGGAGTGACACACCGTGCTCAATTGAAATATAATTGCCGGTTTCCAAAAAATAATTATAAAGAATAAGCAATGCAATTAAGCAAGCTGAGAAATATATGCTTACCAGATCTGTATCCTTTTGTCTTCAGGTACATACATTTTATCGCCGGGCTGCACATTGAATGCATCATAAAAATGCGGTGCGTTCATTAGCGGGCCATTCACACGCCACATAGGAAGTGAGTGCGGGTTGTTATTCACCCACAGCCGCATGAATTCATCTTTCATCTTTACACGCCATATTCGTGCAACAGAAATATAAAACCGTTGATCGGGTGTAAAGCCGCCAATCTTTGTTGAGTCCTGCCCTTCTTTGGTCATTTTAAAAGCATCATAAGCAATAGCAACGCCGCCAATGTCTGCTGTATTTTCACCAAGCGTCATCGCACCTTTAATGTGTACGGTATCTAAAACGGTGAACGTGTTATACAGATCAACTACCTGTTGCGTTTTTGCTTTGAACTTTGTGTAATCATCTTTCGTCCACCAGTTTTCTACGTTGCCATTCTTATCGAATTGTGCACCCTGGTCATCGAAAGCATGCGTCATTTCATGACCGATCACCATACCAATGCCGCCATAATTCAAAGCATCATCAGCGTTGTTATCAAAGTATGGAGATTGTAAAATGGCTGCGGGAAAAACAATTTCATTTGCATAAGGATTGTAATAAGCAGTAACGGTTGAAGGCGTAGTAAACCATTCTGTTCTGTCAACAGGCTTATTCAATTTTGCCAGTTGAAACTGGTAATTGTCAGAAGCCGCCGATACTACATTTTCAAAATATTTATCCTTTACAACAGTTACATTACTGTAATCTCTCCACTTGTCAGGATAGCCAATCTTTTTTGTTATTGCAAATAGTTTTTCTTTCGCTTTTTGTTTTGTACTGTCGCTCATCCAATCCAGTTTATCTATTCTTGCAGCAAAGGCTTTCTGTAAATTATTTACAAGATCCAATGCACGCTTTTTAGCATCTTCCGTAAAATATTTCTTTACATATAACTGGCCAAGCGCTTCTCCTAAAGACTGATCAATCGTACTTGCCATTATCTCACCACGGGTTTTTTGCACAGCCTGTCCTGACAATACTTTGCTGAACTCAAATGCTGCATCAACAAAAGGTTTACTTAGCATATCAGTATATGCACTGATAGTATATGCTTTGAGATAAATTTTCCACTCGCTTATCGGAATCGTTTTTAAAACTGCATTCAGCTTATCGTAATAAGTAGGTTGTGATACATCAATAGAATCTGTTTTTGCACCAAGATCATTCAACACATTTACCCAGCCAATATTGGGTTGCCGCTTTGCAAGATCTGTAACCGGCATCTTATTATAGTTCGCATTTACATCACGTAATTCAATATTCGTTTTGTGTGATGAAGCCAATTGTTTATCTATGTTGTAAACAATGTCAGCATCTTTTGTTGACGTTGAAGTATCGCTGCCTGTAAGTTCAAATAATGTAGCAAGATATACTTTGTACGCTTGCTGAACGGCAACGCTTGGCGCATCTGTTCTGAAATAATAATCTCTCTCGGGCAATCCAATACCTGTTTGTGAAATGTGTGCAATATTGAGATCGCTGTTTTTATTATCAGGTCCTACACCAAAAGCTATAATAGAAGTATTGTTCGTCTTTGCTTCAGCAGTTACAAACTTCAATAAAGAAGCAACATCGCTGATGCTGTCAATACGTGTGAGTATTGGTTTGACAGGATCATAACCGCGATTATTGATAGTAATTGTATCCATACCTGAAGCATAAAAATCACCGAGCTTTTGCTCGATGCTTCCGGCGGTATTGTTAGCTTTCGAAACACTATCCAGTATGCCCTGCAAACGTAAGCGCTGCGGGTAATTCATAAACATGTACGCACCCACTCCGGCCTGTGAAGGCGGTATTTGCGCGGTATCATACCATTTCTTATTTACATACATAAAAAAATTATCGCCGGGCTTTATAGAAGAATCTATGCCTTGTATATCGGCAACATTTTTATCTGATGTGTTTGTGCATGCTGCTAATGAAAGCAATGCTGCAAAAAGAATGAGTGATTTTTTCATAAACAGGAACTTTATGCAAACAAAATGATTGATCAGCCAAAGGCTTACATTTTATTACGCAGAGATATTTGAATTGATTTTGTTTTGCCGAAGTTAATTGTTCTGGGAGTTCTGATTTGATTGTGTGATGACTGGTTGTGAACATGCGGCTCATGACGCAGAGTGATGCTACATACATCGTGGCTTTGTACAGACTAAAAAATGCTTGTTGCAGATTAATGTAAATTTTTCTTAGCATCAATATTCAGTTTTTGCTTTAACTGTTGTAGTATCTGTAATCAACGTCGGTACTATATAACCGCCGCTATCAATATTTGCTTTTGGAAATAATCGTTGCAGCATCGCCCGGTCTTGTTTGGTAACACGTGTTTGATAGAGATAGATTGATTGAAGTTTGGATAATGTTTTCAATTGACTAATACCATTTGCAGAAACTTTTGTATTTACAAGATTTAAATACCGAAGGTTTTTAAGCGGTATAAGATTTTTCAGTCCCTCATCTGTTATATGTGTATCATTTAAAAATAATTTGATGAGGTTATTGCATTGGGCAATTGTTTTCAAACCATCATCTGTAATATTTGTACTGCTTAATTTTAATGACACCAGTTGTTTACTTAATTGCGCTATCAGTTGCAGATCATTATTATCAACAGTTGTATCATTAACAAAATTCGCAGAGACATAATTATTGTTTAAAGCAACTGGCAATACTAAAATATTCTTCTCTTTTAGTTGTTTAATAATGTTCGCATCAACAGGTTCTACAGGTGTTGCAGGCAGATCTGAAGCCTGTTTTATTTCTTCACTTATATTTTGCAAAGCAGTTAACATTGGTTTTATTTTATCATCCTGCGAAAACTGGTTTACCTTTTTATCAAAAGCTGCTCCGTTTGCGATCCACCAATGTATCAATGCAATCTGGCTTTCGGTTGGTTGCGGTTTTTCTTTTGGCGGCATATGATCATCATTATCAACAGGCAACATTAATCGCTTAATAATTTCGCTTGCATCTGCATTGCCGGGTTCTATTACAATTCCATCTTTTCCGCCTTTCATTAATTTCAGGCTGTCATCCATTCTTAATTTGCCTTTCTGTTTATTTGGTCCATGACAGGAGTAACATTTTGTTTGAAGGATCGGCTTTACAATATCTGTATAAACCTGTGCCTGCTGCACATTCGCAATAGGTCTTATTGCTGCCGTTGAAACGCTATCATTATTAAAAATATTTTTTAACGATAGATAATCAGAACCATGTGTAAGCGAGCCTCCAAGATGACCCGTTATAAGGATAAGCACTAGCAGTCCAACAGACAAAAATGTTTTGTTTACTTTAAAAAAGTCATTCGTTTCTTTTACATATAACATAAACGCCACAAGGGTTGTAACGATGCCCATCCACATATGCCATGTTATGAGGCTTTTGTCATAATCATCACTTATAGAAAGTAAATAACCAGTAATACAGGAGAATAAACCAGTTACAGCGCCTGCTAATAACACTACAGGAACTGCATGTTTCAGCGCTTCATATTCTTTTTTGGGCGAAAGAAACTGCAGCAATAATCCAATCAACAAAATACCAATTGGCAAATGAACAAGAAGCGGATGAAAGTGGCCGAGAAATTCAATCATAAGAGAAGCTGTGAGCTATTAGCTGCAAGCTGCGAGCTTTCAGACATTTAATTTATTAATAAATCCAATAAGCATTTTTTGCTCTTCAATAATATCAGACATAATTTCGTTTGACAAATTTATGTTACCAAAACCTGCGGCTTGAGAAATCAGCAGTTGAGTTTCCAATTCATAAGCAGACCCAAGAGAAATTTCAAGAAAACGATTATAATCTTTTTCACTGCTACGACTGCTTCCTTCAGCAATATTAGATGGAATAGAAACTGCTGCTCTTGTAACCTGAGAGGTAATTCCAAATCTTTGCTCGTTGGGAAATAAAGCTGTCAGCTTAAAAGATTTCACAGCAATATCAAAGCCCTTCTGCCAGATTCTTAACTGTTTAAAATTTTTCATATTGATTTAAGTTTTAGTTTCCTTACTTGCAGCTTGCAGCTAATAGCTTGTAGCTCGTTTCTCGTAGCTCAAGGCACGCAGCTAACTACCGAATCTTTTCCTCAACGTCTGCATCATATACACATTAATAGCCCATTGATCTGCTAAAGGTTGTTGCGTGTAAGGAATGGTGGGCAAATAATTCGGGGGCCCAAACTCTGTTAATATTGTAAGCGTATCGCCTTGTTGTTTTTTCATTTCAACAATTTTATCCCACCATGCAAAATGTGCTTTTACTGCTTCATCCCATTCAGGCGCACGCGGATCATTTACCTGCGGGCCTTCCTGGTGGCCAATACGTGCATGCACATGATCTACCCTTGGCAATACAAGATCAACTGTTTCCTGCTGATCTTCCAGTAAACTTTCATGCACATTACACCAATGCGATATATCCAATGTAAAACGCAGGTCAGGAATATTTTCAAGATAATGTCTTGCAACCGGTGCTGCATACATTAATCTTGAACGATGTGTTTCATGACAAATTTTTATGCCTGTTGATTTGTGTAATGCAGTAGTGTGTTCTATAAATGTTTTGCCTTGTTCCAATGTAAAGTAATCTCTTCCCGAATGGCAATTAATGTATAAGGGCCTTTGCACTGTATTGTTTGCAGCAGCATCTATCATGTTGGTGAAAGATTGAAAGTGTTGCTTAAAATCACTTTCATGTCCTGCAGTTAAAAAACCAACTTCAAGATCATATTTTTTTAATGCGGTAAATAAATCATCCTGGTCTTTCTTTTCAGTTGGCCACCATATTTCAATGCCATTATATCCTTCTTTTTTTACTTTGGCGCAGTATTCATCTATCGTTCCGTTGAAGCCCCAGTTAGTGGCTAAGATTTTTAATTGAAAATTATTATTCATGTTGTTGATTGATTGTGATGTTGCAAAAACCTTCAATGATGAAAGCATTAATGCAGTGGTTGCAGATGTTGTGGTTTGAATAAAATTTCTTCGTTTCAAATTTTATTTTTTTTATGTAGTCGGCTGTTGATTACTATTAAGCTTTTGTTGCGTCGCACACTTGTACTGCAACAAATAATTCAACAGTGAAATCAAAATCGTAAATACTTTTTTTCAAATGAACGTTTGCAATAATGTTACGCAATAATTTCCTCAATCACTTTACCTTTTGTATCTGTTAACCTGTACGGCCTACCCTGGAATTGATAGGTAAATTTCTCATGGTCAAAACCAAGCTGGTTAAGTATTGTAGCTTGTACATCAAATGTTTCAACCTTACCGCTGATGGCACTATAGCCAATTTCATCAGTTTCGCCATACACAGCGCCTTTCTTAATACCTGCACCTGCCATCCAGATAGTAAATGCTTCAGTGTGATGATCCCTTCCCTTAAAAGGATTTTGTTTGCCTTCACGGTTTTCCATCATGGGCGTTCTGCCAAATTCACCACCCCAAACCACTAATGTTTCTTCAAGCAGGCCACGTTGTTTCAGGTCAAGTATTAAAGCGGTAATAGATTTATCAACCTGCCTGCATTTATTAATAAAGCCAACATCTATTGCAAGGCTTGCATCTGTACCATGACTATCCCAACCCCAATCGAATAACTGCACAAAACGCACACCTTTTTCAACCAGCTTTCTTGCAAGCAAAACATTGTTTGCAAAACAAGCTTCGCCTGGTTTTGTACCATACATATCATGAATATATTGAGGTTCATCATTTATATTCATTACTTCAGGCACTGAAATCTGCATCTTATACGCCATTTCATATTGTGAAATGCGTGAAAGAATTTCGGGATCATTGTACTGTTTATATTCTTCTGCATTTACCTGGTTAATCGCATCAATACTTGCTTTACGCAGATCGCGGCTCATGCCATCGGGATCATTCAGGAATAACACAGGATCACCTTCACTTCTGCATTGCACACCCTGATAAACGCTTGGTAAAAATCCACTGCCCCAAACACTTTTACCGGCATCAGGATTTTTGCCGCCGCTTGTTAGTACAACAAAACCAGGCAGGTTTTCATTTTCCGATCCAAGCCCGTAAGTAACCCAACTGCCAATGCTTGGCCTGCCCAAACGCGGAAAACCTGTGTGCACCAGCAATTGCGCTGGTGCATGATTGAACTGATCTGTAGTTACAGCTTTTAAAAAACTTACTTCATCAACTATAGATGCAAGATGCGGCATATTCTCACTAACCCATGCACGGCTTTGCCCATGTTGTGCAAACTTTGCCTGTGGACCAAGCATCTTAGGCACGCCGCGTATAAAAGCAAAACGTTTTCCTTCCAATAATGATTGCGGGCAAAGCTGACCATCCATTTTCATTAACTCGGGTTTGTAATCAAACAACTCAAGCTGCGATGGTGCACCTGCCATGTGTAAATAAATTACGCTTTTTGCCTTGCCTGGAAAAGGTGGCAGTTTTGGCGCCAGCGGATGTGCGGGATCGAATGCAATTTGTGACGATGCATTGTCTTTGCCGCAACCAAACAATGAGGCCAGTGCAAGGCCACCCAAACCCATCGCACTTTCTTTTATAAAGTGCCGGCGTGTGTGCATTTGTATAACCGAGTTTTCTGCTTCACGCAACAAACGTTGATTATGTAATTCTTTTTGGGTCATAATTTTTGTGCTTTGAGCTGCAAGCTGCGAGCGTCGGGCTGCAAGCCGGATGCCGGGCTTTAATTCTTCGTTACTACTTCATCCAGATTCAATATAGCATTTGCAACAACTATTAAGGCTGCTGTTTCTGCGTTTGTATGTTCATTCATACCGCCCGTTATTTCACAAATTTTATCATTGTTATTTTTGAATTGCATTAATGCATCATTGTATAAATTCATCAAAGCCATTAAACTTTTTGCATTGATCTGCTGATAAGTCGCCATGGTAAACCCTTTACTGATCTGCGTTTTAACATCAGCGCCTGTTTGTTGCATGCGATAAGCAAAATGCCTTGCTGCATCAATGTAAGCAGAATCATTCAGCGTTGTAAGCGCCTGTAATGGTGTGTTGGTGGGTATGCGGCGTGCTGTGCAAACTTCTCTCGACACGCCATCAAAAGTTAACATGGACGGATAAGCGGCAGAACGTTTCCAATAAGTATAAACAGCACGGCGATACTGATCTTCTCCTGCACTTTGCACCCAGTCTGCGCCATTCCACGGCGAAAGCCATATACCTTTTGGCTGGTAAGGCATAACGCCCGGGCCATACATTTTATCGCTTATTAAACCGCTGATACAAAGCGACTGGTCTCTCACCTGCTCTGAAGATAAACGAACACGCGGTGCTCTTGCGTAATATTTATTCTGTGGATCTTTTTGATTGAGTTCAGGTGTAATTTTTGAATCCTGTTTGTATGTTGCACTCGTTACAATTTTCCTGATCAATGCTTTCATACTCCATTGATCGTCGTTCATAAATTGATAACTCAAATAATTCAGCAATTCCATGTGTGTTGGCGGCGCGCCTTGTGTACCGAGGTCTTCCAGTGTTTCAGCCAGGCCATTCCCAAATAATTGTTCCCAAACACGGTTCACCATTGTTCTCGCAGTAAGTGGATTTTGTTTTGATGTAAGCCATAATGCAAGCCCGAGGCGGTTTTGCGGTGCATTTTTCGGAAATGGGTTTAATGAAGCAGGCACAGCAGGTGTTACTTTATCGCCTTTGGTTAACCAGTTGCCGCGATCAAACACATAAGATGCACGATGCATATCGCGCGGATCGTCCATCATAATAGGCGTTGTTGGAACATCTGCTTTTAATAATTTCCAGTAATCATTTTTTATCGTTGTATAACCTTGTTTGTCTTTGCCCGGAAATTCCTGCGTGAAATACAACCAATCGAGTAAGGCGCCTGCATCAACAGGCTTTTTAAGATTGTTATTTACATAAGTGAAAATAAGATTATGCACACCACCTGAATGTTTGAGAGTTGTTTCTGTTATTTGCCAGTCCTTTGTTTTTGGAAGTGGCGTTGAAGCGATCAACTCTCCATTTGCACTATCAAGATGTATTTGCCAAACACCATCTGCAACCCAACCCTGGTAACGGAATATAAGCCGGTCTTTATTATTCAAATCAACACTTTTTAAACGACATACAGCATGATTGCGGAAAGAGGTCCATTTCGTATCATTCAATTCGCTGTTGGTAAAACTGTCGCAGGTAAGTGAATTGTACGAAGGCTGCCAGGTTTTTAAAAATGTATATGTTTCTTTTGATTTTTGTGGAGATACATTTTGTTTGATCCATGCAACAACTGCTGAAAGTTCTTGTTTCAATGTGTCGTTATCATAACTGCGCAGCAATGGATAATCTGCTTCAGTGTCTTCATCACGCGTGTCATTAAAGAATGCCATGAACTTGTAATAATCTTCATGCTTAAAAGGATCATAAGGATGGCTATGGCATTGTACGCAGCCAAATGTTGTTCCCATTACTGCATTCCAGGTTGTGTTCACGCGGTCGAGTACGGCAGCCGTTCTGAATTCTTCATTATCTGTACCGCCTTCATCATTGGTCATTGTGTTACGGTGAAATGCTGTTGCGATATAATCATCATCTGTTGGATCTTTCAGCAAGTCTCCGGCAATTTGTTTGATAAGAAATGAATCATAAGGCATATCATTATTGTATGCCTTGATCAGCCAATCGCGGTAACGCCAGATGCTCCTGCTGTCATCGCGTTCATAACCTTTTGTATCGGCATACCGTGCAAGATCAAGCCACATACTTGCCCATTTTTCACCAAAATGTTTTGAGGCGAGTAGTGAATCAACCAATTCATTGTAAGCATTTGGATCATTGCTTTGTAAAAATTTATTGGCAATGCTTTCAGATGGCTGCATGCCAATGATATCAAGGCTTACTCTTCTTAATAATGTTGCTTTGTCTGCCTCTGCAGAAGGCTTAAGATTTAACTCGCTGAATTTATCTTCAATAAAATTATCAACTTCATTTTGCGCCCATTTACTTTTTGTTTTGAACAATCCAAAGAATATTTTATGCTGCGGCACTTCAACAGGTTGTAATGGAATATAAGCCCAGTGCTCGCCCCAGTGTGCACCCTGGTCAATCCATTTACGCAAAATTTCTATGTCTTGTTTTGGAAGCGGCGCATGCTGGTAAGGCATTCTTTCTTCAGGGTCTTTTGAACTAATGCGTTTTATCATTTCACTGCCATCTGCATCGCCTGGTATGATAGCATAATTACTATCTTTCGTTTTTGCAAGCGCTTCATCACGAAACAATAAACTAAAACCGCCTTTAGCTCTTACGCCGCCGTGGCATGTTATACAATTGCTGTTAATGATGGGTTTTACCTGCGTGCTGAAATCAATCTTATCTGTAGCGGCATGAATTATCCATGAACCTGTTATGATAAGTATGGCAATAGCAGCTATAACTATCAGCAATCGTTTATGTAATAGACTTTGCATGTAATATCAGGGCAGTAAAGTTAAGAAAACCGGTAAAGGTTTTTTAGACTATCTTACCTATAAACAATTGCAATTTTAGCATGATTAAATAATTAAGCAGTGTAATGATTAAAAAATACCGCTATAACATCAATTCTCTTATTAAGCAAAGTTTGCACTTCGCTTGTGCAATGCGGCAAGACACCTTAAGCTGCACTTCAATCTTGCGCTTGCAAGAGGTAAGTGCTGGTAATCATCTTTTTAATACAATTGTTGTGGTATCGCGTATGATTGGAAACAGAAACGGGTCTGTATTGGCAAATTGAAGAAGAACAAGTGAATCCCCGGCTAAATTAAATGTTCCCCATGAAGCTTTTTGCAAACCGGTTGTATCCGGGTTTGTATAAGGAAAGCCTTTAGGATAAAACATAGAATCTGAACCTAATAAGAAATACTTGGCGCTGGAATTTGTGGACGGGAACGTGAAAGCAAGTGGCGCCTGATAGGATGTGTCTTCTCCATTTAAAGTTTGTTCTATGGACATTGTTGAGGAAACAGTATAAGTTAACCCCACTACAGAAATAATAGAGTCAGTGATCACCAGTGTACCCTGGGTGTTTTCTGTTGTATAGTTCATTTCTGTTGTCTGGTCTAACGTTTGGCCAAAGACGGTACTAATATCTCTTACTATAGAATGTCTTTTTAAATACATAATATTCCATGTTTCTTTTATGTTAGAAGTATTTTGAGGATTATCAGCGTTTTTGGTACATGACGCCAAAATGGTTAGCCCGAGTACAAGCAATACAATAATTACTTTCATATTTTATTTAATTAGTTATTTACTTTCTCCGTTATGTCTTTCCAATGGTTTTGTGTTTAGCTGAGGACATCGCGCCATTTCAATGCTTAAATTAATTAAACATTTATTGTTTATTTTTTAAAATAATTATTCCATAAACGCCGCGAAAATTCAAAGCCATTTAACGATAGCCCCTGCATCCAGTCCATATAATCCAAAGGCCTTTGCATTCCATGTTGCGCAAGGTTTAAACTCAATTGTGTAATTGATTGTATATATCTTTGCCATGCCTCCGGCCCGCCAAAAAGCGTTTCTACATAATACTGGCTGCCTGAAATACCAATCTGCATCATTGTTTCCGCCATGAAGGCAGGGTTTAATACTTCCTTTGCGGGAACAATACCCGATAGCACACCTCCTGCCAAGCCCGCATACTTTGCGTTGGCACGTGCACGGGAAGAAATGGTACTCATCAATTGCAGCCAAATGGGATTGAGCGTTCTGTTCCGTATAAATTCGATGACTACCTGCGACAGCATCATATCACAACCAATCTCACGTTCTACAGTAATGCGGTAAACATCAAGATCACGTTTGGCAAGCGTATTTTTTCGAAGGCAATCAATAAGTGTTTCGGCTGCCCAGCGGCCGCTTGAAATGGCTGTTTGAATTCCCTCTCCATTAAGCGAATTAATAAGCCCCGCAGCATCACCGGTCAAAAGAACCCTGTCTGCCGTAACCTCCATATTCGGATCGAATGTAGAAAGAGGCCAACCCACAATTTTCCCCCTGAGTACAGCTTTTCCTACCCGGTTGCGTAGCGCCGGATCCTTTTCGATAGTGTCTTTCAGCAATTCATTTAAATGCATTTGGTTTTCAGGAAATGTTTCTTTTACCATACCAATTCCAACGTTCGCAGTTGTTCTGCCTGTTGGAAATAACCAGTAGTAACCCGGAAAACTATTGGAAGAATAATAAACATCTGCTCTTTGCGATGGCCCTTCCATATTATCAAAATAAGCCCGCACAGCCAACATCCTGTTTTTAGATGAATGACTGGTTCCGGAAAGTAAACGCGCCACTGTAGAGCTGCTTCCAT
>JABDGW010000052.1 GCA_013285855.1 Bacteroidota bacterium | reverse complement strand
GAAGCACAACTGGGGCGAAAAGGCACTGCATACAAACATGAGTTAACGGTTGAAGATTTTTTGAAAGCAACTATCGGTCATGAGTTGCATCATGTTGCAGTTTTAAAAGATAAGTATTTGAAATGATGTTTGCGTTGCTGCTATGAAAGTATACTGCACAAGGGAGTGACACAACCGTGATGCCATGAAATACTTAGTTGATAACATAAAAAATAAAAAGCTGTTTTTACAAACAGCTTCATTATTTATTCAATTCAATCTTTACTTCAAATACTTTCCAAACCAATCAATGTATCTTGTAAACCTGTCCTGCATATAACTGGGTACTGTTATTTCATGATATTGTCCCGGATAGATTACCAATTCTGCAGGCACCCCTAAACTTTTTAGTGCCTGGTACATTTGTTCAGCACCAACAGAAGGTACATTAAAATCTTTCTGACTTGCCATAAACAATGTTGGCGTTTTTATTTTATCTGCATGAAAAAAAGGATAAGAAAGCTTGATCCATTTATCAGCATTCGCCCATGGCGGCCCTAATTCAGTTTCGTATTGCGTTACATATTCATCCACACCATACATGCTTAATTGCAAAGCACTGCCAGCACCGCTGCAGGCAGCTTTAAAACGTGTTGTTGAAGCAATAGTATAATCAGTAAGAATGCCGCCATAACTCCAGCCTGCAATGCCCATGCGGCCTGAGTCTGCAATGCCTTGTGCAATTAAATAATCTGCAGCGCCGAGAATATCTGTTACTTCTTTATTACCCCAGTCGCCATAAATAGCCCGTATATAATCTTTGCCTCTGCCGCTGCTGCCGCGATAATTTACAGCAGCTACAGCATAACCAGCGGCTGCAAGAATATTACGATATAAATCATATTCATAATCATCCTGCCCAACCGGCCCACCATGTATATACATAATCAAAGGAAGCTTTACGTTTGCAGGTGCATTTGCAGGGCGATATAAAATACCGGAAACAAGATTACTGTCTTTACTTCTGCTTTGAAAGCCTTCAACTTTTATTGATTGTATTGGCGCAAGAAAAGAATCTGTTGCATGTGTTAACCTGCGCAGCCCGTTTTTTTCAAGTGCATATAATTCATTGGGTGTTTGCGGTTCCGTCATGTTTACAAGCCAGTCGCCATTAGATTGGTTTAATTCAGCATTCGAGAAAACTTTTTCACCGCTTGCAAGCGTTGTATATTTTTCTGTAGCGATATTAAATGAAACAACTTGCTGCTGCCTGTCGTCTTCCATCAATGCAATAATATTTTGTCCATCTTTACTCCACCGGGGTGTGTATAATTGTTTATCAAATGATGCAGAAATTAAATTGGGCGTTCCGCCGCTTGCAGGAATTACCGCTAAAACATCTTCGCCATACATGGTAAAATTTTCATCGCTGCTGCTTTGCAGGTAAGCAATGTATTTTCCATCCGGGCTCCACTGCGGATGTGTGTCCTCTCCTTTCCATGTTGTAAGCTGGTAAGGGATAGCACCCTGCATCGCATCCATTATAAAAATATCATCATTCTCATTTTTATCAGGGTCTTGTGAATGATTGCTCACGAACGCAATCTTTTTTCCATCAGGGCTCCATGCCGCTTGCTCTTCATTATAATTACCTGATGTAAGCGTGTCAATATCATGTGTTGCAACATCAAGCAGGTATAAATGTGTTTTACGGTTATCAAGATAACCTTCAATATCCTGTTTAAAATGATACCGGGTAATTACATAAGGCAAACGATTACCCGATTCAGATGTATCGGAATAATCAATATCATCCATTACCAATAAAACCTTTTTCCCGTCAGGACTCCATGCATAATCCTCAATATCATTTTTCACATCAGTTATCTTTTTTGCTTCACCACCTAAACGGCTCATTAACCATAATTGCGATTCATCATTTTTTCCATCATCATTGGTTTCATCAAAATTGCGTGATGATAAAAATGATATGTATTTATTATCAGGGCTGAATCTTGCTGTGCTTTCATCTTCCATTGTGTTTGTTAACTGAACATTATCTTTTCCATCCCAGCTTACCATCCATATATCACTGTTTGTTTCATCTTTTGAAGTATCAACAGTTGTTACAACATAAGT
Source organism: Bacteroidota bacterium (assembly GCA_013285855.1). Classification (GTDB taxonomy): domain Bacteria; phylum Bacteroidota; class Bacteroidia; order Chitinophagales; family Chitinophagaceae; genus Parafilimonas. The sequence continues at coordinate 21,028 of JABDGW010000052.1, read as the reverse complement.
GCACCATTTCCCATCAGGCGAAACCTGCGGATCAGAAACATCAACATAACGTAAAAAATCTGAAGGATTAAGCGGACGTTTTGTTTGAGCAAAAGCGGAAGTAATAATTATACTCAATGTAATTGCAGGTAATAAAAATTTTTTCATGCAGTATTAATTCAAAAAAGAATGTAAATATTGATCAAATTCAGTTAAGCTGAATGTTTCAGCAAGGTAGCCAATATAATTATCAGGTCTTAATAAACAAACAAATGATGAAGAGAAACCTGCTTTGCGAAAAGCTTCATCATTAAAATTATTTTTTTCCACTTCAGCAGTTTTATAAATATGATCAGCCGGAAATTGCCTTGCATCAACATTATAATAAAGCAAAAGAAATGGAGCTGTTGTATTATTACGAATGAGATGAAATGCAGAAATTATTTCATTATTAATTGAAAGCTTTATATATGGAAAACGCATGCCTGCTTTTATTTTTCCCGACACGCCTTTTGCTAAAGATGAGTGCGTATAATTAATTTCAGTTTGAGACGCCAGGAGAAAAAATTTTTTTCTGATTGATTTTATTTTCATTAATGCAGGTGCAAGTGCCGGCAAAATGTACATGCGCAGAAGAACATCCATCTTTGTGTTCTGCGACATAATGCTAAACATTCTGTCAGTTGTTTTTAATAAATTTTCTGCAACGGGATTTCTTTCTTCATGATATGTGTTGAGTAAATTTTCTTTTGCTTTTTGCTGAATTACCAATGCTAATTTCCATGCAAGATTATATGCATCCTGTAAGCCGGTGTTCATGCCTTGTCCGCCGGCTGGGCTGTGCACATGTGCAGCATCACCGCAAAAAAATATATTGCCTTTATTAAATGATCTTACTTTTTTATGATGCAAGCGGTAAGTAGAATACCATTGGGTGTTATAAAATCCTAAATCAAGCCCTGCATCTTTATCAACCTGGTGGCTTACTTCTTCAAAACTAATTTCTGTATGATGATAAAATTTTTTTGGCAAAATACCAATTGCCCTGAAGCGCCTTTCACCAATCATTGGAAATAATAAATTGAATGTATCATTTGCTACAAAAAAATTTAGCCTGGTTAAGCACACATCCGCTTTAACATGCGTATCAGCAACATAAAAAACATTCTCGTAAGTGCCGCCGCTAAATTCCATTGCAGTTAATTCGCGCAGTTTGCTGTTTGCTCCATCACATGCAATTAAATATTCAGTATTTACTTCAAAATTTTTATCATCATTTTTCAATGTAACAATAAACCTGTTTTGAGCTTCTTTGTATGAAACCAGTTCCATATTCCATTCTACTTCATGATCGTGTTTTTGCAGGTAGTTAAATAACAGTGTTTCATTTTTGCTTTGTTCATACATCAACACAAAATCAAATGGCGTGATATTACTGCCAAAGTTTTTTAGTTGCACTTCACCCACTTTTTTCCCTTTGCGCCAAAAACAAATGCCATCCGTTTTTTGCGCATTGGCAACAATTTCATCAGACAAATTCATCTGCTCATAAATTTCCATACTTCTTGCCTGCACAACAACAGCTCTTGATTCTGTTGTTGGTGCAGATTTTTTATCTATGATCAAAAAATCAATATTAAAACGCAGCAGTTGTGCTGCCAACATTAACCCTGTTGGCCCGGCACCGCAAATAATGATTGGGTAATAATTAGCAGGCATATAGCTTTTTCATTTCAAATATAAATAAGAAATGTGCATGCTGATTTCAAAATATATATGCGAAAAACTTTGGATAAGCAAATGAAAAAAAATCATGCTGCAAAACAAAACCGGCAGTTTGTTAGGCTGCCGGTTGCAATTATTATTATTATTATTAAATATTATTCTCTCACAAATTGTTTTGATGTTACTGTATTGTTTGCTTTAAGCGATACTATATAAATACCGGCAGGAAGTCTTGAAACATCTACATAAACATTACTATTATTTCCTTTAGATGAAGTTTTTTATTTAAAAAAAACAGTTTGTTATTTCATGCTCTCTAACTCTTTTTGTAACCTGAACATATCATCTCTTAATTTTGCAGCTTCAATAAAATCTAAATCTCTTGCAGCCTTTTCCATTTCTTTTTTTGTTTTGGCAATTGCTTTTTCCATTTGAGGAATTGTTTTGTAAGCAACCTGTTCTTCTGCAGCGCTTGTTTTAATTATATCTTCATCACCCTGTATGGCATAAGGATTTTTCGGATCGTAACCTTTTATATCCAGCACAGATGTTTGCGCAAACACATTCTCCTTTGTTTTCTTAATTGTTCTTGGTGTAATGTTGTGTTCAATATTATAAGCAACCTGTTTTTCTCTGCGGCGATTGGTTTCATCAATCGTTTTCTGCATACTCTCTGTCATTACATCAGCATAGAAAATTACAAGACCATCCACATTTCTTGCTGCGCGTCCGGCAGTTTGCGTGAGTGATCTTTCATTACGTAAAAAACCTTCTTTGTCTGCATCCAAAATTGCCACAAGTGAAACTTCCGGCAAATCCAAACCTTCACGTAAAAGATTCACTCCAACCAATACATCTATTTCACCTAATCTAAGTTGTCGTAATATTTCAATGCGTTCCAAAGTATCAACATCGCTATGTATGTATTTTGATTTTATGCTGATGCGCTGTAAATATTTATCCATTTCTTCAGCCATGCGTTTGGTTAAAGTTGTAACCAAAACCCGGTCTCCTTTTTTCACACGATTATTAATTTCATCTAACAGATCATCAATCTGGTTTACAGATGGACGAATTTCAATTGGTGGCTCCAGCAAGCCTGTTGGGCGAACAACCTGTTCTACAACTACGCCACCGCATTTCTCCAGTTCATAATCGCCCGGCGTTGCACTTACAAAAACTGTTTGGCCGGTCATATTTTCAAACTCATGAAAGTTTAATGGGCGATTATCCAATGCGCTTGGCAAACGAAATCCATATTCAACTAAAATCAATTTACGGCTTCTGTCGCCGCCATACATACCTGCCACCTGCGGAATTGTTTGATGGCTTTCATCAATCACACACAAAAAATCTTTTGGAAAATAATCAAGCAAACAAAAAGGCCTTGTTCCTGGCTGCCTGCGATCAAAAAATCTTGAATAATTTTCTATGCCATTACAAAAACCAAGCTCACGTATCATTTCAAGATCATATTCCACTCTCTCTTTTAAACGCTGGGCTTCAATTAATTTTCCGGTACTTTTAAAATATTCTGCCTGCAGCCGCATTTCATCCTGTATCTCGTACAAAATAGTTTGCAGCATATCTTTTGGAGCAAGATATAAGTTGGCCGGAAAGATGGCTGCATTCTCCATCTTCATCATGCGCTTGTTGCTGTGCACATCAATGGTTTCAATCTCTTCAATCTCATCACCAAAAAAAGTGATGCGGTAACCGTAATCAACATAAGGCAGGTTGATATCAATTGTATCTCCCTTCACGCGAAATGTTCCGCGTTTAAATTCAACCTGCGTTCTGTTATACAAACTATTTACAAGCGAATGCAAAAAACCTTGCCGGGAAATTGACTGGCCTTTTGCTATGCGCACAATCCCATTTTCGAAATCTGTTGGATTACCAATGCCATAAATACAACTTACACTTGCCACAACAATAATATCCCTGCGACCAGTAAGCAATTCACTTGTTGCCTGCAAACGAAGTTTGTCGAGTTCTTCATTTATACTTAAATCTTTTTCAATATATACATCACTTACGGGCATGTAAGCTTCGGGCTGGTAATAGTCATAATACGAAACAAAATAACCCACCGCATTATCCGGAAAAAATTGTTTGAACTCTCCATATAATTGAGCAACCAAAGTTTTATTATGTGTTAATACAAGTGTGGGCCGTTGTACATTTTGAATAACATTCGCCATAGTAAATGTTTTACCACTGCCAGTAACACCGAGCAAGGTTTGATAATGTTCGCCGCTTACAATACCGTCTGTTATTTGCCTGATGGCTTCCGGCTGATCGCCGCTTGGAATATAAGGTGCAACTAATTTAAAAGGCATAATGCAATATAATAAGTAAAAATTTTTTTATTTTTTTATTGCAGGTGTTTAACAGAAGAATAAAATAAACAATGTATTACAGTAAAGTTTTCAATAACTTAAACTTTCATATTATTAAAAGAAATTTTTGTTCTTATTTCTTAACATATATAAGTAACAGTAGTTTTAAAATTGGCAAAATTGTTGCTTTGAAAACCCGCAGTCTTGAATCAATTTTTAAACACTTTTTAAAAACAATTAACCATGAAGAAGTTCCTCTTTTCTGCAGCAGTTGTGATGAGTACGATTGGAATCTGCGTTGCAAATTTTAGTAATCCAGGTTCAAAACTTCCTTTAAATAATCACACTTACATTGTAAAAGATACAGTGCCCAGTGATACTTCAATGCGTAAAGATTCTGCTTTGTTGCTGATGAAGTAGCAATTTTTTAGAAATTTGGTTTGATCGTGCCGGCAAGGCTTTCATAATTTACTTATGAAGGCTTTGCCTTTTTTTAATTTGATTAACAGCAAAGCAAATAATTGGAAAAAAGCTGGTTAATTATATTGAATTTTAATAAAAGCTATTTCTTAAAAAAACTGATAGATATTAATTCACAAAAACTTAAGTTAACTCTTAAACCATCCACGCTTTTTAAATGCATAGATCATCCAGAGCGGAATTAAAAGCATAAGGGAAACCGCAATCCAAAAGCCGTATTGGTTATGTATGTACGGAATGCTTTGAAAATTCATTCCGAATATACCGCCGATCACAGTTGCAGGCGCAAGCAGGCATGTAACAATTGCCATTACTTTCATTACTTCATTCATGCGCAGGTTTACCTTGTTTAAGTATAAATCCTGCAGGCTCATCATCATGTCGCGGTAGTTTTCAACAAGATCATTTGCCTGCACAATATGATCGTACACATCTTTAAAATATTGAATGATTTTTTCGTTAACAAGGTCACTGTCACTACGCAAAAAACCATTCACTACTTCACGAACAGGATTCACGCTTCGCTTTAATATAATTAATTCTTTACGCAGGTTATTGATCAAAGCAAGTGAATGTGTATCGCCGCGATGAATGATATCTTCTTCCAGTGTTTCGATATGTTCGCCAAGTTCTTCCAAAACAGAATAGTAACTGTCAACAATTATATCAATAAGCGAATAACATAAATAATCAGCCCCGGCAGTTCTTAATTTACTTCCGGCAACTTTTAATTTTTCGCGCAAAGGATCAAATACATCGCGGTTGGCTTCTTCCTGGAAACTCAATACAAAATCTTTACCTAATACAATACTTACCTGTTCCTGCTCTATACAGTTTGCTTCTTTGTTAAAATAAAGCATGTTAAGCAGGCTAAATATTGTATTTTCCGTTTCATCCATTTTTGCACGCTGACCTACACTTAAAATATCTTCAATCAATAATGGATGTATGCCATACTCATTACAAATTACTTCAACATCGTCCTTACGCAAGCCATCAATGTTTATCCATGTTACATGGCCGTTACCCTTAAACTTATTACAATGATGCACGCTGGCAAATTCATAATGCTCTTCATACTTCGCATTATAATCATATACATCAACTTTAATGTCTGCAGGCTCTTTTCTTTTTTCAACCGCCGGATTAAAACGCAATACTTCGCCGGTAAACTTTTTATTGAACGGCATTAATCTCTGAAAATTTTTTGTGATTGACATTTATTGATGCTTTATAAAAAAATGAAATTACAGAATTTAAATTTTGACACGCTGCAGAATAAAATTTATTCACATGCGTTGAAAAAACGGGAACAGAAATTTTGTATGCATTATTTTGCTTCCAATTTTAAAATGCAGTGTTAAAACCTTATCATAGAAAAAGAAAAGCCGAGGCAGGCTGTGATGAAGCCGGCAGAGGTTGCTTTGCCGGGCCGGTTTGCGCTGCTGCTGTTGTCTTACCTAAAAATTTTTATCATCCTGAATTAAACGATAGTAAACAACTTACCGCGGAACAGCGGGAAATACTGCGCGATTACATTGAAAAAGAAGCATTGTATTATGCTGTTGCCATGGTTGATAATGATGAGATTGATATGATAAATATTTTGCGTGCTTCTTTTAAAGCTATGCACCTTGCATTGGAGCAATTACCCATTGCGCCTGCTTTAATACTGGTTGATGGCAACCGTTTTACTACATGGAGAAATATACAGCATCATTGTATTATAAAAGGTGATGGTATTTATGCAAGTATTGCTGCAGCAAGTGTGCTTGCCAAAACTTACCGCGATAAATTTATGCGTGAACTGCATGAAGAATTTCCACACTACAACTGGGCACAAAATAAGGGTTACGGCACACCTGAGCACCGCCGCGCTATTGAAGAGCATGGATTGTGTAAATACCACAGAAAAAGTTTTAATATACTTTCTGCACAAATAGAAATTGATTTTGAAATGGAGGAAGAGGTCGCATAAACTTCAACATGAAAAATAATTTTTTGCCAAACATTTACTGCTTATTAATTCTTTTACTATTATTTTCTTCCTGCGCAAAATATATTACTGAAACCGGCAACGCGTCTTATTACGCAGATAGATTTGTAAACAAACCAATGGCGAATGGGAAAAAATTCAGCCAGCATAAATTAACTGCTGCACATAAAACATTACCGTTAGGAACAAAAGTTACAGTGATAAATCTTACCAATCATCAACTGGTAAAAGTTCGCATAACAGACCGCGGCCCTTTTGTGCAAGGCAGAATAATTGATTTGAGCAAAAAAGCTGCAAAAAGAATTGACATGATTAATGAAGGTGTGGCACAGGTGGAAGTAAAGTATAAAAAGAAAAGATAAATTGCCGCGCAATAATTCCTGATTTCTTGAAACGCATTGTATTTACAGTTACTAATGACCTGAGCTTTGACCAGCGCATGCAACGTATATGCACATCACTGGCAAATGCCGGTTATGATGTTTTGCTTATTGGAAGAAAGATGAAAAATTCTGTTGTATTAAAAGAAGAATCTTATAAACAAAAAAGATTGCACTGTTTTTTCACAAAAAATTTCTTGTTTTATGCTGAATATAATTTTCGCCTGTTTTTTTACTTATTATTTATAAAGATGGACGCAGTTTGCGCAATAGACCTTGATACAATTTTACCCTGTTATTTTATTTCTGTTTTACGCAGGAAAAAAAGAGTGTACGATGCACATGAATTGTTTACTGAAATGAAGGAAATAGTTACAAGACCCACGATAAAAAAAATATGGATGAAGATTGAAAAATTTGCTGTACAGAAATTCAAGTTAGGATATACAGTTAGTTATTCAATTGCTGAAGAATTTAAAAAGCGCTATAATGTTTTATATGAAGTGATAAGAAATATGCCGGTACCAAAAAAAGATCATGTTACACTAGAACCACGTCAGGAGACTGCGCAAAGCGCTAAATCAATACAAAAAGAAAAAGTTATTTTATACCAGGGTGCAGTAAATGAAGCACGCGGATTAGAAAATCTCGTTGCTGCTATGCATTACGTAGATGCAACATTGCATATTTATGGAGACGGAAATATGTATAAAAAAATCGAAAGCCTGATCCAAAAAAATAATCTTCAACATAAAATAATATTAAAAGGAAAGGTTGTGCCGGAAGTATTGCAGGTAATAACGCAGCAAGCTTATATTGGAATTAATTTAGTTGAACCAACCGGCTTAAATCAAATCTATTCTCTTGCCAATAAGTTTTTTGATTACATACATGCAGGTGTACCGCAGATAACTATGAATTTTCCTGAATACAAAAAAATAAATGATGAGTTTGAGGTTGCTGTTTTAATTGATTCAATTAGTGAAACTGAAATTGTAAAAGCAATTAACCTGTTATTAAATAATGAAATGGTATACAAAAAATTAAAAAACACCTGCATTACTGCACGTAAAATATTTAACTGGCAGCAGGAAGAAACAAAACTTACCTCATTTTATAAAAAGGTATTCATTTACTGATGTTATTAATTTATACGCCGTATACAACCAATCGCATTAAATATATAATGCAATATGTTTTTGAAGAAAGGCTCGGCGTAGAATATTCAATTATAAATAATAAAGAAGAATTTGCCGGTAATGTAAGTGCCATAAAAATAGTATATGCAACTAATGATAGTGTAACCGGAGCTTTTTTTTATGCGCATGAATTATTGTTTGAAAACGATGTAAAAGAAATTGAATTGAATGAAGGAGTTCACAACAATATACCGGTTTTATTTTTTCATAATAACCCGAATGCTGTATTAAATTTTGATGTATTTGCTGCTGTATTTTATTTACTAAGCCGCTATGAAGAATATTTGAATGAGGCTTTAGATAAACATGGAAATTATAATTATAAAAACAGTATTTTATTCAAACTTAAAATTCTGGATACGCCGGTTGTTGAACAATGGATTGAGCTATTGAAAAAAACTTTATTAAAAAATTTCCCCGGTCTTCAGTTTAAACCACATAAAGCAAAGTTTGGTTTAAGTTTCGACATAGATGTTGCATATGCTTATACAAACCGCAACGCTGTAAGGATGATCGGCGGCTTATCAAAAAAAATTCTTCAGCTTAATTTCAGCGAAGCAAAAAATCAACTGCTTACTTTATTGAATAAAAAAGAAGATATGTTTGATACATACGATTATATTTCTATTTCACTAAAAACAAAAAAGCCGGTTTTCTTTTTTAATATGGGTTTGTATGGAAAATTTGATAAGAATCCATCTTTCAGGAATAAAAAATTCAGGCAGTTAATACAACAAATTTCAAAAAAAGCAGTAGTGGGCCTGCATCCTTCTTATGCATCAAACAGAAATAAAAATTTAATCGCTATCGAAAAAAATAAATTAGAACAAATAATTGATCGTCCTGTTACAGCAAGCCGTCAGCATTATCTTAAACTGAAATTTCCTGTTACTTATAACAATTTACTCAGTAATGATTTTACTACTGATTTTACAATGGGTTATTCTGCTGATTATGGGTTTCGTGCCGGCACCTGCAATTCTTTTTTATTCTTCGATCTTTTTAAAGATGAATCAACAAAACTCAGGCTTTATCCGTTTGCATACATGGATGTGAGCTTAAATACTTATTTAAAACTGGATGTTGAAGATGCAAAAAAAATTGTTTCAAAACTTATAGATATCACCTATAAATACAATGGGGTTTTTATTCCTCTCTGGCATAATTCTACATTGTGCAATTGTAAAGAATGGAAGGGCTGGCGCGAAGTATTTGAGCATACATTAAGGGAAATTGACAATAAAAATTTTGAAAATTTATTTGATTAGCCATTGGAAAAACATCTCCATATAATTTGCCTTAATGTGCCCTACCCAGTTGACTATGGTGGTGTGTATGATTTATTTTACAAGCTGCCTGCGTTACAGCAACAAGGTGTAAAAATTCATTTGCATTGTTTTACTAAGAACCGCACTGAACAACCTGAACTGAATAAATATTGTGAAGAAGTTTTTTATTATCAGCGTACCACCGGGCGCAAAGGTTTATCATCCTATTTGCCATACATTGTTGCAAGCCGCAGCAATGAAGATTTAATACAACGCCTGCTGCAAAATAATTTTCCGGTTTTAATGGAAGGCGTTCATTGCACTTATATTACAAATGACGAAAGGTTTAAAAACAGAAAATTATTTGTACGCATTCATAATGTGGAGAATGAATATTATAAACAGCTTTACCAATTTTCCCATAACATAAAAAAATCTTTATTCTATTGGTTTGAAGCGAAGCGGCTATACAAATATGAAAAAAAGTTAACCGGAGAGGCTACCGCATTTTGGGCCGTTGCAAAACAAGACATAGATTATTACCGGCAGGAATTTAATTGCCGGATTGCAAATTACCTGCCGTTGTTTATTCCTGAATGGAAAATGAATGCACGTGAAGGGATGGGAACGTATTGTTTATATCATGGCAATTTGGAAATAGAAGAAAATGAATACGCTGCTGTTTGGTTATTAAAATATATTTTTAAAAAACTGGAAATACCTATTGTTATTGCAGGCAAAAATCCTTCAAAAAAATTTATTGCACTGACTAAAAAATATAAACATGCCAGCCTTATTGCAAATCCAGATGAAAAACAAATGGGTGAAATTATTTCAAAAGCGCATATTCATGTGCTGCCTTCATTTAATAATACAGGCATAAAAATAAAATTGTTGAATGCTTTGTATAATGGAAAACATTGTGTGGCAAATGATGCGATGGTTGCAGGAACAGCAGTAAAAGAATTATGCCACGTTGTGAATAGTACCGGTGAATTTAAAGAACGCATCCAGCTATTATACCATCAGCCATTTACTTTAGACGAAAAAAATTTAAGAAAAAAAATATTGCAGGCAGAATATTCAAATGAAACAAATGCAAGGAAAATTATTGAATGGGTTTGGACAGATTATGTTTAGGCGTTTCAAAGTTTCATTGTTTCAAAGTTCTCTGAGTTAATAATTTATACTCTTGCAAAACTCCCATTAAAATTTGGGTTTAAACTTCCGCCACAGCGCTATCAAACACTTTACCTCTTTCTGTTTTCAACATGCGCGAAGGATATTTGCTTATTACAATAAAATCATGTGTTGCCATAATTATTGATGTGCCATAATCTTTACAGATATTAAACAATAACTGCATTATTTCATCACTTGTTTCAGGATCAAGATTGCCGGTTGGTTCATCAGCAAGAATGAGTTTGGGAGAATTGAGTAACGCTCTTGCAATATCTACACGCTGCTGTTCGCCGCCGCTTAATTCATAAGTCATTTTAAAGCCTTTGCTTTTTAAGCCAACCTTATCCAGCACATCGGCAATTTTTTCTTCCACGAGTTTTTCGTCTTTCCAGCCTGTTGCTTTTAATACAAAGCGCAAATTTTCGTTTACATTCCTATCAGTAAGCAATTGAAAATCCTGGAAAACAACGCCAAGATTACGGCGCAAAAAAGGAACTTTTTTCCAGTCCATTTTGCGCAAGTCATACCCGGCAACAAAACCATCACCTTCTTTTAGTGTAAGTTCTCCATATAAAGTTTTTAAAAGACTGCTTTTGCCCGTTCCTGTTTTACCAACAAGATAAACAAACTCACCACGCTCGACAGTAAAATTTACATCACTTAAAATAAGATTGCTACCCTGGTATATGTTTACATTTCTTACGGTTACTATTGGTTCAAACATGCAATAATGATTTTTAAATTCAAAAATATTAAAGTAATTGTTTACAGCATTATAAGCAAAGAGAAAACAGTAAAGATTTTAGCTAACTGCTTTTATTTCGTGTAAATATTTCGCTTTCTTATTTCATAATCACCGTTCCAAGCTGCTGCGTAATTTCCATTTCTATACCTTTTAAATGCTTGTGTATTTCCATTAGCTGAAGCATTTCATTCCAGTTTTTTGATTGCTGAAGATCATGTTGATTCTGCTCAAACATTTTTTTTATTTTACGCAGCTTAAAATAATTCAGACTCATTGTTACGTCGCGCATGCTGTTGTCAACATTTAAAACCTGTATGTTTTCCAATACTTCATCCCAACGCTGACTTAACTCAAACGGGAACAACGTAACATTTACCACAAGGCTTCTTATTTTCTCGTCCTCATGATATAATAAAGTTTTTGCTGAAGGATTTAAACCTTCCTCATATTGTTTGCGATACGTTTCAAAAAGTTTTTCCATATCAGTATCATCAAAACGGAATTGCTGCAGTTCTTCAAAAATATGCTCAGCAATAGTTTGCTTATTATTCCATTTGTTCACGCCATACTCAAGCAATACACGCAATACATTTTTTTCCTGCGCTTCATCCGGATGAAAAAATAAATTATCTTTTACAGTTTCAGTATTGTTGGTTTCAATCTTATCATGCTGCTGTTTGTCATCTTTATTTGCCCTTTCACTTATGTATTTATTTACAAGATTGATCAGCCCGTCTTCATCAATTTTTAGTATGGCGGCACATTCATGAGTGTAAGCCTGCCTGCGTGTAAAATCCTCTGCCTTGTTTATCCTGCTTAAGCTTTCTGCAATTTGATTTACCGCATCACTTTTCTTTGTAATATCATTGCCGGCTTCTTTTAATAAAATTTCCAACTGAAAAAGAATGAAATCTTTTTTGTTTTCATCAATAAATTTTTTGAAAGATGAAGTGCCAACTTTTTTTACATAACTATCAGGATCTTCTTTATCAGGAATTAAAACAAGCTTTACATTCAATCCTTCTTCCAAAGCCATATCAAGTCCACGCATTGCAGCTTTTATCCCTGCGGCATCTCCATCATAAATTATAGTAAGATTGTTTGTATATTTTTTTATGATGCGCAATTGGTCTGCAGTAAGTGATGTGCCGCCGCTGGCAACAACATTTTCAATACCTGCCTGGTGCAAACTGATTACATCCGTGTAGCCTTCAACCAATAAACATTCATTGCTTTTATCAATAGCATGACGCGCAAAATAAGCGCCGTATAAAATTTTGCTTTTTATATAAATCTCATTTTCCGGCGTATTGATATATTTTGGCGCTTTATCTGCACTGCCAATTATACGTGCACCAAAGCCAATAATTTTTCCTGTTGTATTATGAATAGGAAAAATTATTCTGCCGCGATAGTTATCAATTAGCTCATCATTACGGTTAACAACCAACCCGCTTTTTAATAAAATATCATGATTGAATTGTTGTTTTATTGCTGCGGTTGCAAATACATTTTTTATTTGCGGGTTATAGCCTAACTGAAATTTTTCAATCGTAGTTATATTATAACCGCGTTCTTCCAAATAAGTTAATGCATTGCTTTGGCCTTCTTCAGTATGCAGTAGTTGTTCGGTAAAAAATTTCTGTGCAAAATTGTTTACTGCATGAAGGCTCTCTGCTGCCTGCTGCACAATACGCGTTTCATCACTTACTTCTGTTTCCTGTATTTCTATATTGTAACGTTGTGCCAGCCATTTAAGCGCTTCAGCATAACTATACTTTTCATGTTCCATAAGAAAAGTAATAGTGTTGCCGCTTTTACCGCAACCAAAACATTTATAAATTTCTTTTGAAGGAGAAACTGTAAACGATGGTGTTTTTTCATTATGAAAAGGACAAAGCTCCAGGTAATTTGCGCCACGTTTTTTCAGCTTTACAAATTCACTAACTACATCAATTATATCAATTCGGTTGGTAATTTGTTCTATGGTTTGCGGAGAGATCATTGCTATGGGAAAGATTCAAAAGTAAAATTATTTGCACGTTGCCTCAAAACATTAACTTAAGCCATAAGTTTTTAAAATTTTTAGCAGCACGCCATTTGTCCATCCAAAGCCATCCTGTGATGGATATTCGCCGCCGCCTGCTGTAAGATTTGTATCTATAACATTGTATTTTTCCATCAGTTTGCCCGTGTTGCGGTATACTTTAATATTAAGCTTTGCCCAGCGGTGCGCAAGCTCTGCAGCCAATTCTTTTTGATTATAATTTTCAAGCCCTTTTATAGCGATCCATTGTAAAGGTGCCCAGCCATTTGGCCAATCCCATTGCTGTTCTGTATTGATGAGTGTAGTAACAACGCCGCCATCTTTCAAAAATTCATTTTGCAATATTGCGGCTGCTTTTGTAATATAGTTTTCGGGTGGAATATTAAAGAAGAATGGCGTAATACCGGCAATAGTTTTTTGATTGTTTAATTTTTTTTCACTGATGTCATAATCATAATACCAGCCATCGGTTTCATCATAAAAATATTGATTTATGGCTGCCTTGCGCTGCCGCGCTTTTGCATTATAATCATCTGACAGCTTTATAAAATTATTTAGTGCAGCTGCTTTACCAAGCGATAACTCAAGATGATACAACAGGCAATTCAGATCAACAGGAATAAGATTAGTTGTTTGTATGGTTTCAAAAGTTTTACCATCTTTAAACCAACGCCCACTAAAATCCCAGCCGCTTTCGCAGGCTGCACGCAAGTGAGCATAAAGCATGCAGGGATCACCTTTGCATTCATTACTTAAAGTTGAATCCTGCCAGTATGCTTCTTCTCTCGGTTTATCTAACTGGTCATAATACCGGTTAAGAATAGTTTCATTATCTAAATGAACAACATGTTTTGTTGCATGTGTTTTATCCATCCAGTAATCATATTCTTTTTGCAAAGCAGATTGATATTTTGAATAAGTTTCATTGCCTTTATATGTTGCCAGCAATTCAATCATGCATGAAAAATACGGCGGCTGCGAACGGCTTAAAAAATAACTTCTGTTACCATTTGGAATAAAGCCAAATTCATTAATGAGATAGGCAAAATTTTCAATCATATTTTCAATAATATCCCATTGCTTACTTTCAGCAAGACCAAGCATTGTAAAATAAGAATCCCAATAAAAAACTTCGCGAAACCTGCCGCCGGGAACAATGTATGGATAAGGCAATGCAATTAATGAACTGCCTTCAACAGGTTTATCGGCACTGCGTTTAAGCACAGGCCATAATTCTTCAATATGTTCAATAACGTTATCTTTTATATCTGTATGATAACCCGGTGCAGATTCTGGCGGCATGATAAAATTCTCTTCTACAAACTTTTTAATGTCTTCGTTTGAGGGATTTTCTAAACGCTCATAATCTGCAACAATAGATTCCGGTTTTCTTTTTGGGGTGCAATCAACAAAGGTTTTATTATCGGGAAATATTTTTTTAAGCTGAACATCAACAAATAAATCTTTGTATAATTCGTCTGGTGTTTGCATGATAAATGTTTTAATGCAAAATACTTCAAACAAAACTTTGCTGAAAAAGAGATTTAATAAATAAAAACACATAACACGTCAAGTCCAACTTGATTGGGCATCTGATACCAACGATTTACGATGTTTAAATAAGTTATGCTTTATTATAAGAGTAGATTCCCGCCTTGCGGGAAAGACGTGCAAAACGGTTGAGTTATTATTGATAAGACTAACTGTAATACAGTAATAAAAAAGGGAACAATTGCTCATTCCCTTTTGCGTTTAACATTGAAAAAAAATTTATCCTAAAGCCACTCTTTTAAATTCAATTACTTTAAGATCTTTATCTGTTTCTTTTAAATAATCTGCGACTGATTTATTTCCTTCTCCTTTTACAAAAGTTTGGGCTAATAATGTTTGCTCTTTGAAAAAAGCATTCAGTTTTCCCTGCGCAATCTTGCCAAGCATTTCATCTGTTTTGCCGGCCATTTTAGGGTCCTGTTTCATTTGCTCGATAGCAATATTTCTTTCGCGCTCTATTGTTTCTGCAGGAACTGAATCTGCATCAACAGCAACAGGATTCATTGCTGCAATTTGCATAGCAACATCTTTACCTGCATCAGCAGATTCTTTATTCAAACCAACTAAAACCCCCATGCGGTTTGCACCATGAATATAAGAAGCAACATAAGGTGCATCAACCCGCTCAAATTTTGTAACACCTATCTTCTCACCTATTGAAGCTAGTTTATCGTTTACTAAATCTGCAACTGTTGAATCGTTTACTTTAGCTGCATTTAATTCATCAAGTGTTTTTACATTGTTTTTAATTGCAGCGTCTGCAATGCTTTGTGCAAAAGCAACAAAGTCAGTATTTTTTGAAACAAAATCAGTTTCACAACTTACGCAAACAATAATTCCTGATGTATGGTCATCAGTTGTTTTTGCAATTATAGCACCTTCTTTTGCTTCACGGTCGCTGCGTTTTGCTGCAACTTTTTGTCCTTGTTTACGCAACCAGTCAATAGCTGCTTCAAAATCACCGTTTGTTTCTGTTAATGCTTTACGGCAATCCATCATACCTGCACCTGTTGCCTGGCGCAACTTATTTATTTCTGCTGCTGATATAGTTGTTGTAGTACTCATATCTTATCCTCCCAATCTTAAAAGATTTATTTATTGCTGCAAAAAAAGCAGCTTGAAAATTAATTTGGAAATTATCTTGGCCCGCCACCACCACCTGCAGGCCTTCTGTTTGGTATACGGCGTTTAGTAGGCCCGCCACCACCGCCACGATTTCTATCTCCGCCGCCACCTTCACCTCTTCTGCGGCCACCTTCAGATTCTGCCTCTGCCTGTAACCGTGCAGCCCGTTTTTCTGCATCGTTATCTACTTCTTCTGAACCGGTTTCTTCATCTTTAGCAGCCTGGCGTTCTGCAAGACCTTCAGCAATTACTGAAACAACATAATTGGTAATGATTGCTATTGATTTGGTAGCATCATCATTTGCAGGAATAGGGAAATCAACTTTGTTAGGATCAGAATTGGTATCTACCATACCAAAAGTTGTAATGCCTAGGCGCTTTGCCTCAGCTAATGCAATATGTTCATGACCAATATCAACGATAAATAATGCTGCGGGAAGGCGGCCGAGTTGTGCAATACCACCTAATACCTTTTCCATTTTTTCTTTATCACGCGTTAAAGTAAGGCGTTCTTTTTTGGTAAGACTTTCTGCACTGCCATCATTCAGCATTTTATCAATGCTCTGCATTTTCTTAACGCTCTTGCGCACTGTATTAAAGTTAGTAAGCATTCCGCCTAACCACCTTTCAGTTGCAAAGGGCATATTTACGCGATGGGCACATTCGCTTACAATTTCTTTTGCCTGTTTTTTTGTAGCAACAAACATGATCTTTTTTCCGCTTTTTGCGATTTGCTTTAAAGCAGCAGAAGCTTCCTGCAGAGCATCAACTGTTTTATTAAGATCTATAATATGAATGCCTTTCTTTTCAGCAAAAATGTAAGGCAGCATTTTAGGATTCCACTTCTTACGCAGATGACCAAAATGTACACCTGCATCGAGTAATTGCTGTTGTAACGAAGTGTTTTGTTCCATTGTAATTTATAGTTGTAATTGTTTTGAATAATTTTTTAAGCTTCGGGCTTTGAGCGACGAGCAGGAATTGCTCATAGCTCGTAGTTGATAGCTCAAAGCTGTTTTAACGCTTACTGAACTGGTAGCTTCGTCTTGCCTTTTTATGACCAAACTTTTTGCGTTCTACACCACGCGGATCACGCTTTAAATATCCGGCTGCTTTTAAAGCAGGACGATACTCAGCATTAAGCTCGATCAATACACGGGCAATACCCAGTTTTGCAGCTTCTGCCTGGCCTTTTACACCACCACCGCTTGCATTAATAACCACATCGAATTTATCAAGCGATTCAATAGTCTTTAACGGAGCTTCTACCTGGTTTTGCAGGTATTCAAGCGAGAAATATTCTTTATAATTTTTATCATTTACTGTAATATTACCATTGCCTTTTGAAATAAAAACACGGGTAACGGCTTCTTTACGACGGCCTACAGCATTTTTTTGTTTTTCCATTTTTAATTTGGCTTTTAGCCTTTGGCAATCCCGCCCAGCGGGACAGCCAATAGCTATTTTAGAATTTAAATTCTTTAGGTTGTTGTGCAGTGTGCGGATGCTCTGCTCCAGCATACACAAACAATTTTTTATACATTTTTCTTCCAAGGCGATTTTTAGGTAACATGCCTTTTACAGCACGTTCTATCACCGCTTCCGGCCTGCGTTTCAAAAGATCTTTTGCAGATTCTTCTCTTAAACCACCTGGGTACCCGCTGAAATTCTGGTACACTTTGTCTTCCAGTTTATTACCAGTAAATTTTACTTTGCCCGCATTCAATACAATAACGAAATCGCCGCAATCAACATGGGGCGTGTAATAGGGTTTGTTCTTTCCACGCAGTACTGCTGCAATTTTAGAACTCATGCGACCAACGGTTTGATTGGTGCCGTCAACAACGTACCAGTTACGCTGTACGGTAGCCTCGTTCGCATGTTTTGTTGTGAAATGTAATTTGCTCATTTATTTTTTGTTTTAATTAGCCCGCCATCCCAGGCTTTAATTTTTAGGAGCGCGAAGATGAAGAAAACAATTGTAATAAACAAGAGATTTTTAAATGCACCTTCATAATTAATTGATTTTTAGTAAAATTTTTGCTATAAATTTAATAATAGGATCGGAAGCGCCTAATTAAACATTGATTTATTAATATACCTTGAAGCGGCTTGAAATTTGGAAATAGTGATGTGATGAAATTATATTTAATAATGTCTTGTATGCTGATTTCAGTTTTACTGAATCAAATATTTCCTCAGAACATAAACCTGCATGATAGCCTTTATTATAAAACATTTCCCAATGCATTAACGGTAAGAGTTTATTCGGTTAAAGATTATGCTAATTTTTATTTACGTTCCATTGATAAAAATTTCACACTTAAATACAAATCGAACACAACATTAAATCTCGGAGCAGGCGTTACTTATAAAAACCTTTCCGGAAACTTTAGTGCAGGTTTTGGATTTATAAATAAAGACATAGAAAATCGTGGTAAAACAAAATTTCTTGACTTCCAGGTTCATTTTTTTCCAAGAAAGTGGACATCTGATATTCTTTACCAGTATTATAAAGGCTTTTATACATCGCCGGAAATATTTGCTTCTTCTGTTCATCAAAAGTATTATTACAGACCAGATATTATTTTAAACCTTATTGCATTATCCACATATCGCCTTCAAAATTTTAAACAATTTTCTTTCAGGTCTGCTTTCAATCAAAATGAATGGATTAGAAAATCTTCAGGAACTTTTTTATATGGTGGTAACATTTCCTATGAAAATATTTCTTCAAAAGACAGCAGTTTTATACCTGCGGAAGTGGCTGATTTATTTCCCAATGCAATAGCGAATAAATATCATTTTATAAGTTTGGGACCTGGAGCCGGTTATGCACAAGCTGTTGTTTTTAAAAAACATTTTTATGTTTTAGGTTCCATTATTTTAAATAGCAATTTAAATTTTGCAATTGTTAAAAGCGATTCGATAACCAACAACCAAACAAGTTTTGAGCCGGGAATAATTTTTAAAACGGCTGCCGGCTATGGCGGAAATGTATGGGATGTGAGCTTGAGCTGGGCAGGAAATTTATTGCTAATTAAACAGGCAGGTTTATCAAGTGCTAATAATTTTTACAGTGGCGAATTAAGATTAACGCTTGCACGGCAAATAGCGTTAAAGAAACCAATACCTGTGGTTAGTAATACAATTGATAAATTGTTTGGAAAAGAAGATTAGTCTTTGTTTCTACGATTGAACCAAAAAGCAAAACACTTCTTTCGGACCATGAACTCCTGTTACCAGGGTTTTTTCTATATCCGCCGTGCGGCTTGGGCCTGAAGCAAAAGTTATCGAAGAAGGGAAGCCTGAAATGTATTTCTTTTTTAATAATTCAATTCCATCATTTATATCAAAAACCAATTGGTTTGTGTATGCTATACAAATATGCACCGGGGCATAAACGCTTGCGGAACGGCTATTTTGCATACTGCTTAAAATAATACTTCCGGTTCTTGCAACGAGGTATTCGCAGGATGTAATAGCTGCGTCACATTCAGCTAAATTTGTTTCAATCGTTATCTTCAATCCCTGGCTTGTAAGCGATTTCAGAAGCTGTGGCTCATTTAAAAAGATCTTAGCCCATTGTCTTGCAGTAAACAAAGTTTCAAGTTGACCAACAAGTTCTTTATCATTCGAACAAAAAGAAAATCGCCCTTGCAATGTTGAAAAGTTTTCAGCAAACTGCACATCAAGATCATTCTTATTGTTTACAAAAAAGTTTGGGTTGAATTCTGCTTGTTTAAATGGCAAAGGCACCGGTTTATCCAGTGCCTGTTTAATTTTTTTTAAAATATTTTTTTTTGCTGATGTTGTTTTCATAATCATGAAGCAGGCTGCTTTGCAACAGGCGTAGTAATGCTGCTGTCATAAGGCGGAACGCCTGCACTTATAGTACCATTGTGATGATTTTCTCCAAGCTCTTCATCTTTATCTTCCTCGTGTTTTTTATCATCAAAAGGTCTTTTGCCTATTAAAACTTCTACATCACTTTGAAACAAAACTTCTTTTACAAGGAGTTCTTTGGCAAGTATTTCTACCTGGTTTCTTTTTTCAACAAGCAATGCTTTTGTTTTTACATAAGCAACCTCTATTAATTTTCTTACTTCTTCATCAATTATTTCGCCTGTCTTTTCACTGTAGGGCTTGGTGAAAGTATTGTCTTGTGACGGATCATAATAACTGATATTTCCAATTTTATCATTCATACCATATACAGTGATCATGGCATAAGCTGTTTTTGTTATTTGCTGGAGATCATTGGAAGCACCGGTAGAAATTTTGCCAAAGAAAATTTCTTCAGAAGCTCTTCCGCCAAGCGTCATACAAAGCTGATCCATCAATTGATCGGTGTTATATAAATATTGTTCTTTCGGTGTGTATTGCGCATAACCTAAAGCTGCAGTACCGCGGGGAACTATCGTAACTTTTAATAAAGGATATGCATGTTCAAGATACCAGCCGCAAATCGCATGGCCGGCTTCATGGTAGGCAATAATTTCTTTTTCTTCAGGAGAAATGATTTTGTTTTTCTTTTCAAGCCCGCCTATAACCCTGTCAATGGCATCCTGGAAATCATTCATCTCAACCATTTCCTTGCCCTTACGTGCAGCTATTAATGCAGCTTCATTACAAACGTTGGCAATATCTGCACCGGCAAAGCCTGGTGTTTGTTCTGCGAGTTTATGTATGTTTAGTGTTTGAGATACTTTTATCGGTTTTAAATGCACGCGGAAAATATCTTCTCTTCCTTTCACATCCGGGCGGTCAATTGATATCTGTCTGTCGAAACGGCCGGGACGCAATAAAGCAGTATCCAACACATCAGGACGATTTGTGGCTGCAAGAATTATAATTCCGCTTTCACCGCTAAAGCCATCCATTTCAACCAGTAATTGATTTAATGTATTTTCTCTTTCATCGTTACTTACAATAGCGTTTCTGCCGCGGGCACGTCCAATAGCATCAATTTCATCAATAAAAATTATACAAGGTGATTTTTCTCTTGC
>JABDGW010000051.1 GCA_013285855.1 Bacteroidota bacterium | reverse complement strand
GTAATGCAAATGCGCTGACAGAAGGCAATATAATTGCTGCTGACAAAGATGATGAAATTGAAAAAGCAACTCCTGAAACAAACAATGCCGTTGCAAAACCTGTTTTAAAAATGAATAAGCCGAAGTCACCGGCAAAAAAAATCTGCCCCTAAAAAAATTAAAGAAGAAAATAAAAATTTGCCTGTTGCAAAAAAAGAAAAGAAAGCAAAACCGGCGGTTAAAAAAGTTTCAGGCGGTGCAACTACTAAGTTTATTTTTCAATTAAAGTTTCATACAAAATCCGGCGAATCTATATTTATAACCGGCAATCATGATGCATTTGGAAACAATAACCTGGCTGATGCTTTACCTATGCAATTTTTAAATGAAGAAAGTTGGGTTGTTTCAATTGATATGGATGCTTCTTCAATAACCAAAGAAGGAATTGAATATAATTTCTTATTAAAGCACCAGGATAATTATCCAGTGTATGATTGGGGAAAAGATAAAAAAATAACTCCTGATCTTTTCAAATATGACGAAGTGCTTATTGAGGATTCATGGAATCATGCAGGATATTTTAATAATGCATTTTATACAGAACCGTTCCAGAATGTATTGCTGAAAAATAATTTTACTGAAGTAAAAAACAAACAGCCAAAAATTGCCACACATATATTTAGAATAAAAGCACCTTTATTAAAAAAAGGGGAAACAGTTTGCATTATTGGTTCAGCAAAAGAAATTGGTGCGTGGAATGAAGCAGCGCCCGTTTTGTTAAGCAGGAAAGCAGACGAAGATTTTCACAGTGTTTCGCTTGATCTTTCTAAAACGGACCTTCCGTTAACTTATAAATATGGTGTGTTTAATACGATAAATAAAAAGTTTATTCGTTATGAAGATGGAAGCAATCGCATTTTATTTCATGCGCATGCGGCCGCTAAAAATAAAATTACTATTGCTAATGATGGCTTTATCAGGCTGCCCGATAATGCATGGAAAGGCGCCGGTATTTCTATTCCTGTTTTTAGTTTAAGAAGTAAAAACAGTTGGGGTGTTGGAGAATTTCCCGACATAAAATTATTAGTTGACTGGGCCAAAAAAACAGGCTTGCAGTTAATTCAGATTCTGCCGGTAAATGATACCAACGCAACTTCAACATGGGTTGATTCATATCCTTACGCAGCCATTTCTGCATTTGCCTTGCATCCAATGTATTTGAACCTGGATGAATTGATAAAAAACAAAAAGAAAAAATTATCAGAAGCAGTAAGAGAAAAAATAAAAGAACTCAACCAAAAAGATGCAGTAGATTATGAAGCAGTAAATAATTTAAAATGGAAGCTGCTGAAACAAATTTACGCCTCACATAAAAAAGAAACATTTTCTTCAGCAGCGTATAAAACTTTTTATAATAATAATAAGCATTGGCTGATGCCTTACACTGCTTTTTGTTATTACCGTGATTTATATAAAACATCAGATTTTAATTTTTGGCCATCAAACAAAACATTTGATGCAGATGAAGCTGCGGCATTATTTGAAAATAAAGAAACTGCAGATGCAATTTTAATTTACTGTTTTGTTCAGTTTCATTTACATGTACAGTTGCAGGATGCAGCGGCGTATGCACATGATAACGGTATAATTATTAAAGGTGATATTCCGATCGGTATTTACCGTTGTGGTGCCGATGCGTGGCAGCATTCTGAATTATTTCACATGGAATTACAGGCTGGTGCGCCTCCTGATGATTTTGCAATAAAAGGGCAGAACTGGGGCTTTCCTACATACAACTGGCAAAAAATGGAAGCAGATCATTTTGCCTGGTGGCGCCAGCGTTTTGAGCAAATGAGTTATTATTTTGATGCATTCCGCATTGATCATATCCTGGGTTTCTTTCGCATCTGGAGTATTCCGATGGATGCAGTAGAAGGTATCATGGGCCATTTTGAACCGTGCATTCCGGTTCATATAAATGAGTTTTATGAACGAAATATATGGTTCGATTATCATCGTTATACTAAACCATTTATTACAGATCAATTGTTGTATGATGTAGTGGGTAATGAAGCAAACTTTTTCAAACAAAATTACCTGCTGCCGGATGGTTACGGAAATTATACACTTCGTGAAGAGTTTTCAACGCAGCAAAAAACAGAGGATCATTTCTATGCGTCTGAGTTAAGTGAACATGATAGTTGGACAAAGCAAAAATTATTTGACCTTATTTCCAATGTTATTTTATTTGAAGTTGAAAATTCAAATGGCCAACAATTTCATTTTCGTTTTTCGGTTGAATCAACCAAATCTTTTCAATATTTAGATCAGCACTTACAATCACAATTAAAAGATTTATATGTTGATTATTTCTTTCGCAGGCAGGACGGTTTCTGGATGAAAGAAGCCATGAAAAAATTACCTGCATTAAAGCGCTCAACCAACATGCTTATCTGCGGAGAAGATCTTGGGCTTGTGCCCGGTTCAGTTCCTGAAGTGATGAAACAATTAGGTTTGCTTAGCCTTGAAATTCAGCGTATGCCTAAACAAACAAACCGTGAATTTTTTCATCCGAATGATGCTCCATATTTAAGTGTTGTTACACCATCAACACATGATATGAGCACTATTCGCGGCTGGTGGGAAGAAGACCGCAATAAAACACAACGCTTCTTTAATTTTGAATTGGGACAATGGGGTGATGCACCTTATTTCTGTGAGCCCTGGGTAAATAAATCTGTGTTTATTCAACATTTATATGCACCATCAATGTGGAGTATTTTTCAACTGCAGGATATTCTTGGCAACAGCAAAGAATTACGCCGCGAAAACCCGCATGAAGAACGCATTAATGTTCCGGCCATTCCAAAATATTACTGGCGTTATCGTATGCATTTATTTCTTGAAGACTTATTGAAAGCTGATGAATTCAACAATGAATTAAAAGGAAATATACAGGCTTGTGGCAGAGCACCATTAACCGATTTTTAGAATAATTGGTTTAATGTAAACTAAAACCAATAATGCTAAATGAATCAAAAGTGAACAAACTGCCGTTACTGTTTTTCCGTTTTGTATAGCCTTTTATTATGCCCACTTGCCTTGTAAAATAAAACTCCTCCTGTTTGTAATTATACCAAATACCATCATCACCTGTTATAATTATTTTGTAAGAAGTATAATTGGTGCTGTTAACTTCATCTGTATAAATTTTTGAATTAAGTGTGTTATCAAAATAAGAATTATTAATTAAAAATTGACCGGGAGAAAATGGCCATGTAAACAATAATGCTTCGCCTGCAGTTTCTAAAATAAAAACGGATGAATCATCAGACCGTACAGTGAATATTGGTTCATCAAACTGATCCGTTATTGGCGTATAAACAATATTATTTTGCGTTATCGGTTTTCCCGGCTTCAAATAAAATGTGTCTAATCCATAATAAGTACCGTCATAATCGAAAAAACTATCAATATAACTCCATTTGTTTCCCTGGGTAAGCGGGTACAACTGTGTAATTTTAGGATGCGAAGCCGGAGTGCTATCTTTTTTGCAAGCAGCAAATAATATCAAATAGGTAAAAGCTATCTGTAAAATGTTTTTCATACCCCAAATTATAAAAACCAGCTTGCAACTTATCTAAATATAATTTACCAGGAGTTAGATTAAGTATGAAAACTTATCAATGAAAAAGATTATCTATAACCTTTAAAATGTTTCTTAAATAGGTAGTATCATTTGAAGAAAATTTTGAAAGTAAATGCAACATTTTTTTCTTAATAACAAATGTATAATATGGTGGTTTTTCTATTTCTACAGGATTGAACAATTCTTTAAATCTTATTAAATTGTCACTTCCTCCAAAACTTATATTATAAAACTCTTTATGCTCTTTATAAAAACAATCCTGCATAATAAAATAATGCAATTTAGCAGGCGGCGATTCGCTGGCTTTAAACCCCTTTACAATTAAAGCACTGGTATAATGATAAAAAGAGCATGCATCTTTTACAATTAAAACCACGTTCACAAGATCGCCATTCAGATAAGCTGTATAAAAATCGCATAAATTATATTTTTTGCCTTCTTTATAAATGGCTTCATATATTTTAAATGGCAAAAAACCATAGCCCTTGGTTTTGGTTACGTTATTAAAAAGCCTGCGTATATCATTAAGCGTTTTTTCATCTTCTACTTTTTTAAATTCATACGGAACTCTTGCAGCTAAAACAATTTTACGCCTGCCCTGCAGTTTAAAGCCCGCTAATAATTCCTCTTCGGGTTTATTATAAATATTCAGATCAAACTCAACCTTAAGATGAAAGGGGAAATAGATCTGTTCGTCAAAAGAATCATCTGCTTTTAAAATTGAAATAAAAGATGACCCTACAGGCGGCCTCATCTGTAAATGCATATAGCTGCGGGCACGGGCAAACTCTTTAAGTTCAGTAATTATTTTAGCAACATCTGCATTGGGTTTTAGCAGCACCGGGCCACCGTCAATTATACCAACTTTAAAAGCAAAAAAACCTATTTGAATTATTGAGGCAAAAGCAATTTCTTCCTGTTGTTCTACATATTTTATAAAAACCGCTTTAGAAAAAAAAGAATTGTACTCACCGGATACATAATAAGGATATTGATTAAATGCTGCATCAGTGGCTTTTAGCTTTTCATTCCATTTATATGCTTCTTTTCTAGATAGACTTTGCCAAGGCATGAAATAAAATTACTATTATTTAGTTTATAAGCTTGCGAGCAAATTATATGCTTGTTTGCGGTGAAAATAAAATAACTTCATTTATTTGGCTGGAAAATTTTCAGATGTAGATTTTAATTGTTTTTTTTTATAAAAATAATAATTGCTATGAGTTTAGCCATTTTTGCTTATTATCTTCTTTTAGCTGTTATTGCCACAGGCATTATTTTTTATAACCGTACATACAATAATCTTACTGCAAGAAATAAAGAACTTTTATATGAGAAAAATTTAATTGAACTAAAAAACAAAGCCTTCAGCAGCCAAATGAATCCCCATTTTGTATATAATTCTTTAAGTGCTGCACAATATCTTGTAATGATAAACGAAAATAAAAAAGCATTTAATTATTTATCAGATTTTTCTTTACTGCTGAGGCAAATGTTTGAAAACGCTAAAAAGTCTCATGTTCCTTTAACTGATGAAATAAATTTTGTGAAAAGATACATTGAACTGGAACGATTAAGATTTAATGACAGCTTTACCTATTCGCTGGACTTAGGCAAAATTGACGAATCTAAAAACTACTACATCCCAACAATGATGATACAGCCGGTAGTTGAAAATGCAATAAGGCACGGCCTGTCGCCAAAAAAAATTAATGCAGAATTAAAAATGGATTTTTATGTTCAGCAGGATTTACTGATTGTGCGCATAGATGATAATGGCATTGGGCTTAAAAAAGACCTGCAGAGCTATCCTAAATACGAAAATTCAGCTTTAAAGATTATAAGTGAGCGCCTAAGGCTTATAAATGAAACTACTGAAAAAAAAGGTTATATAAATATAACCGACAAAAAAATAACCGGTGGGGACGGAGTTTTGGTTGAATTAGCGCTACCAATTCAAAATAATTAAGCATTTTTGCGTAAACTAATCCTAATATATGAAAAATGTAAGAGCTGCTATCCTTGACGACGAAATTTCGAACATTGAAATTTTGAAACGAATTTTACTTGACTGCGAAAGTGTAGAAGTTGTTTGGACTGCAGACAATCTTGATGACGCCCTCGCCAACATTGAAAGGGAAAGAGTAGATGTTGTATTTATGGACATTCAATTACCACCCTACACTTCTTTTGAATTGCTGCCAAAAATCTCAAACTTAAATTTTGAAATTGTTTTTGTAACTGCTTACCAGGAATATGCTGTGCGTGCTTTGAAGATGGCAGCTATGGATTATATTTTAAAGCCCTTTAAAGAATCTGATATAATCAGTGCAATAGAAAAAGTAAGAAACAAGCAAAACAAGTTTGGAGAAATTACCGGCCTGGTTAAAAATTACTTTAGTAATTCCCCTGAAAATTTTTCAAAGATCGTGGTACATGTGGCAGATGGTTATGATATAGTTGACATTAACAAGATAATGTACATTGAAGCTTTAGACAGTTATTCAAAGATAAAGTTAACCGGAAACCAAACATACGTTGCTTCACGTTCTTTAAAAGATTTTGAGGAGCTGCTTACAGAAAAAGGGTTTTATCGTGTGCACAAATCTTATCTTATAAATGTGCGTCACATGATTAAAATAGTAAAAGGCGTTGGCGCATCCATCATTATGACCGACGGAACATCCATACCAATTTCTGCACGTAAAAAAGATGTTTTCTTTGAAGAATTAAAAGGCGTGATTTCTTTTTAATTATAGAAGATTTTGTTATCAGCAATAGTACTTCGTGCACTACGGTGCAGCTTGTCTTCAAACTTGATTTGAAGGTCATTTCCTTGTAGTATATCTTTACCTTAAATGAAAAAAGCTTTTGTTTTATTTTTTATTTCTGTTTCATTTCTTTCCTTAAGTAGTTATTCACAAGACAACACTATTGATACATCAGGCATTTTTATAGGAACGCCTGATTTATTACCACATTTTAAAAACTACCAACAAGGCTGGAATTATTTTTTGATAAGAAATCTTGATGCGCAATTACCAGTAAATAATGGTGCAAAGCCAGGAAAATATGAGCCGGTAATATCATTTATTGTAAATGAAGATGGAAGTTTAAGCGACATAGAAATTAAAAAAGACGATAAATATAAAACAGGTGAAGAAGCTTTGCGGGTGATGAAATCAAGTCCAGCATGGCAGCCTGCCGTCTATCATGGACAACCAGTTAAATACAGGTTTGAACAAAAGTTTACTTTTCAGGTTTTGAAAGTTTTATAAACATATAGTATTTTGAAACTAGAGTCCTTGCGCCTTTGTAGTTAAAAATTTATACTAAAGACTTTAAATTATGGAACTGCACGTTTGCAAAAATTACGATGAACTGAGTGAACATATTGCCATCTGGATGGTGGAATACATCTGCAAAACACTTTCAACACACGAAAGATTTTCCATTGCATTAACCGGCGGCAACACACCAAAAAAATTGTACGAAATTCTTGCAAGTGATGAATACAAAAATAAAATTGACTGGAGCCGTGCCAACATCTTCATCGGCGACGAACGTTTTGTTCCTTTTAATGACGATCGCAGCAACGCAAAAATGATTCGCGAAACATTGCTTGATCATGTTGCAGTGGATGAAGCACATGTGCATTTCATGCAAACAGAAAATATGTCGCCCGAAACTGCTGCAAATGCTTATGAAGAAGTGTTGCAACATTACTTCAACAAAAACACTCAACAGTCAACGTTTGACCTTGTTCTTTTAGGAATGGGTGATGATGCACACACACTTTCACTTTTTCCCGGGCAAAAAGATGCGATCAACGAACAAAAAAGATGGTGTACTTATTTGTGGTTGGAACAACAAAACATGCATCGCATCACATTAACTGCGCCTGTTGTAAATGCAGCAAAACAAATTGCTTTTTTAATAAGTGGTGCGGGTAAATTCTCAGCATTGAACAATGTGTTGCATAAAAAATATGATCCACTGACATATCCTTCACAAATAATTAAACCAGTAAACGGTGAACTGCACTTTTTCGTTGATGAGGCAGCTATGAACGGTTAATTCTCAAGACCTTTTCTCTTTTCGTAAACTGGTTTTCTCAATTCGTAAGCCACCGCACAAATGCAGGACTACTTTTGCCGCGATGAAATTTTTATATACAGCAACCGGAATAATTGTCTTTTCTTTTTTAGTAACAAATCTAAAAGCCCAATACAAAACAAACGCACAAAATCTTGTAACCACTAACGAAGATTCTTTGTCTAACGGAAGTAATCAAAGTAAAACGGTTATATCAGGTTATGGAAGTGCTTTCTATCAAAGAGATTTTAATAAAGCAGTTTCGTCAGCCACACTCGAAAGAGCCGTACTTTTTGTTGGTCATCGGTTCAACGAAAAAATTTCTTTGTTCACAGAATTGGAAATTGAGAATGCAAAAGTTGAAGGTGGCGAAGGCGGCGAAGTTGCAATGGAACAGGCTTATTTAAAATTTAATCTTAAACCAAATCAATATTTGGTTGCAGGATTATTTGTGCCGCGTATTGGCATTTTAAATGAGAATCATTTGCCTGTAAATTTTAATGGTGTTGAAAGACCAATTGTTGAAACATTAGTTATTCCTGCAACATGGCGAGAACTTGGTGTTGCATTTTACGGAACATTAAATAATCTTCCGCTTACTTACGATGTTGCTTTAATGAATGGCCTCAACAGCGCAAACTTCGAACATGGTTCAGGTTTTCGTGAAGGTCGCGCAGAAGGCAGCAATGCATTGGCAAATAATCTTGCAGTAACTGCAGCTGTTCAATACAATGTTTCTTATTTCAAATTCCAGGTTTCAGGATATGCCGGCGGAACAGTTGGTTTAAATCAACATAGTGCAGATAGTTTGGGTTTGGATAACGGTGCATTTGGCACGCCACTATATCTTGGCGAAGCAGATATTCAGTTTGCAAAAAATGGTGTGAGTGCAAAAGCTTTGGGTACTTATGTTGCTTATCCGGATGCAGACAAAGTAAATGTTGCGTACGCAAAAAATATTGGCAGTGGCATGTATGGTGCGTATGCGGAAGTTGGTTACGATTGGTTATACAAAAAACAAAAAACAGTACAGTTCATAACATTTGTTCGCGGTGAAATGCTTGACTTGAATTCAAGTTTGCCGGCGGAACCGAAAGGTATTTATGATGGCACACAAAAGCAAACACACATTATTGCGGGCTTTAGTTATTTGCCCATTCCAAATGTTGTGATAAAAGCAGATGTGCGCATTTTGCATACAGGCCCGCAAAATCCGGAGCTTGTAATTAATCCTGCGCCAAATGCAATTCCATATAAACAGGATAACCAGTTTTTAAATATTGGAATTGGTTATTCATTTTAACACGATAAACAAATGAACATCAATAAGAATAATTTTTTGGTGACCAGCAATTGTATTTCATGGCATCGTTCCTTGCGTCGCAACACTTATGCAGACGATTCAGTATTCGGCTTTTGACTTATAATTTTTGACTTTTTAATTTTTATTGTGCAACGCAGAAACTTCCTCTCATCATCGTGTAAAATTTGTTTGCTTGGTGCAGCAGGTTTTTCATTAACGCAATTGATAAGTTGTGCACCAACATCATCTGTTTATAAAACAACTATCACAAACGGTGATTTGAATGTGCCGTTGAATTTGTTTGAAACATCATCCTTGCAAATTGTTCGTCCTGCAGGCTGGTATTATGATGTTGCCGTGCAAAAAAATGATGATAATTCTTATACGGCTTTGTTGTTGCAATGCACGCACCAGGAAAATCAATTAACACCAACAGGAACAGGTTATCACTGCAGTTTGCATGGTAGTGATTTTGACAAACAAGGCAATGTAAGAAAAGGGCCGGCGGAACAACCACTACATCATTTCGAAACTTCAATCAGTAGTGGTACATTAAATATTCACATCAATAGTTTCAAACCATGAAACATAGAATAACAACAATATTTATAGCAACAATATTTTTTGCAGATTGTCATAAAGCAGATACAACTACACCAGATACTTTTCCTGCAACAGAGCAAACCGTTTTAAATGATTTTACAGATCATGTGGCAATTGCTCAATATTCAAACTTAACTACTGCGGCACTTGATCTGAATGCAAAAATTAACGCACTAAATGTAGACGCAACAGATGCGAATCTTAATGCTGCACAAACTTCCTGGAAAAATTTACGCACTGTTTGGGAACAATGTGAAGGTTTTTTATTCGGTCCTGTTGAAGACAATGAGTACGATCCGCAGATGGATACATGGCCAACTGACGCTAATCAATTTGATTCTTTGTTAGCAAGCAATAATAATCTTGAGCTTGCCGATATACAATTGTTGCCTTATAATTTAAGAGGTTTTCATCCGGTTGAATATTTAATATTTGGCGAGAATGGAAGTAAAAAAGCAAGCGATTTAACAGCACGCCAGAAAAAATATATGGTAAGTGCAACAATGGATATTGTAAACATTTGCAATTCTCTTTATGCAAGCTGGACGGAGCCACCAACTGACTTTGAAGCGCAGGTAAAAACTGCAGCCAATGGAAGCACTGTTTATTCAACAAAGCAGGAAGTATTTATGGCAATTGTAGGTGCTATGCAAGGCATTGCTGAAGAAGTAGGTGATGGTAAAATGAAAGAACCTTTTGATGCAAGAGATCCGAAGATCGTTGAATCACCATACAGCGGCAACTCAACGTTTGATTTTAAAAATAATATTACCGGTTTACAAACGGTTTATCTCGGCAGAAACGGGAGTACAGGTATTACAAATTTGGTGAGCTTAAGAAATAAATCGTTAGACAATACAATAAGATCACAGATAACAGCAGCCATCAATTCATTTGATAATATCACTGAACCATATGAGCAGGCAATAATAGATCAGCGTTCACAGGTGCAGCAAACCATGAATGCAGTAAACACATTAAACGAAACGATAGAAGAACAATTGGTTCCGTTTATTCAGCAGCAGGTGAAGGATTAGATGAAATAAATAAACCACGAAGACACCAAGGCACAAAAGCAGCACTAAACTTAGTGGTTTCGTGACTTAGCGGTTCAAAAATTAAATGAAGAAGATAAGAATATTGATATTGACAGGATGCGCAATTGCATTATTAATACGATGCAATAAAGCTGATGAATTTCCGGATGATGGTTATGACAGTCGTTTAAGCGGCGGTGCAGCAACAGTATTTGATGCAACATCAAAAGCGTTTACGCATGCGGTTGATGGATTGAGTGCAAGAGATTTGCAGTTTCATGAAGTAGGTGATGCAGCATTTGAACAAAGTTTTGTTTCAGCGCCGGCAATTGTGCATGGCGGGCTTGGGCCGGTGTTTAATAATGTGAGCTGTATCTCTTGTCACCACAATGACGGCAAAGGCACGCCCACAGCGGGTTTCAACAATTCATCTTTATTGATAAGAGTTAGTTTGCCCGGTGAAGATGGTAATGGTGCGCCGTTAAGTATTCCGGGTGTTGGTTTTCAATTGCAGGATCAAAGCGTGTTTAGTTCAACTCCTGAAGCGCATGTTAATATAACATATTCGGACGTGCCGGTAACTTATCCTGATGGCACAATTGTTACTTTAAGAAAGCCAACATACACGCTTACCAATCCATATTTTCCATTGCCTGCAGTATATAATACTTCGCCACGTATGGCGCCGCCTGTTTTTGGTTTAGGTTTATTGCAGGCAATTCCTGAAAGCACTATTCTTTCTTTTGCCGATGAAAACGATGCAGATGGTGATGGCATCTCTGGGAAGCCGAATTATATTTATGATACATTAAGTCATGTAAAAGCTTTGGGAAAATTTGGTTTGAAAGCAAACACAATTGATATTTCGCACCAGGTTGCATTTGCTTATCAGCAGGACATTGGTATAACGAATTATATAGCGCCAAGAGAAAATTGCGACGGACAAAAACAGGATGATGGGTTAAAAGATGATCCTGAATTGCCGGACAGTATTTTAAATGCAGTTGCTTTTTATGTGAAGTCATTGGCAGTTCCTGCAAGAAGAAATGTTACTGATCCTGATGTAAAAGCAGGCGAGCAATTGTTCACGCAGATTACTTGTGCTAAATGTCATATTCCAACCATACAAACCGGTGTTGATCTGACGTTGCCGCAAATTTCAAATCAACGCATACATCCGTATACTGATTTGTTGTTGCATGATATGGGTGATGATTTAGCTGATGGACGACCTGATTTTTTAGCAAGCGGCAGCGAATGGAGAACGATGCCTTTGTGGGGAATCGGATTGTTTCCAAAAACAAATGGCATTGCTTATTATTTGCATGATGGGAGAGCACGCAGTATTGAAGAAGCTATTTTATGGCATGGCGGCGAAGCCGAAAAAGCAAAGAATAACTTCATGAATTTAAGTAAACCAGACAGAGATAAGTTGTTGAAGTTTTTGAATAGTTTGTAAAGCTGAATCAAGGCAATGCATCACCCGCAAAACTTTTTACATCAATAATTTCATAAACAAAAACACCTTTTTGTACACCCCGATCTTCATCCATAATTTCTTTCACCTTTTCTTTATCAGCATTAAAAATTCCAATTCCGCGAATTTCATTTTCTTCAATCACAGGGCAAACAATTGAAAGCAACCCGGCTTCACGTAATTCAAAATTTCTGCGAGCATGTTCCCAAACAATCTGCTGGCGTTCAGGAATGTTATCATTAGGGCCTTTCTTAAGAATTACAACTGAATAGTTTTTTGACTTGCCAAGCATTTGCATCATAAACTCATTTGTAATTGCATTCATAAAAAATAATTATAATGATTCACTTTTATTTATAATATCTATTCAATATACCGATATACTTTTGCAAAAGTAAAAGCTGCATTAACCATATTTAATAATTTTTATCGTTCAGTATTTCTTCAATATTCATTTACAATTTTGCAGCCCGGCAAACAATTAATGCAACGAATAATTTTATCACTAACAATAATTTTTATTTTTCTCGCAAACACCAATGCTCAAAATAAAAATGCTATATCCGGAAAAATTACAGACAGCCTTAACAGGGAGGTAATTGAATATGCAACCATTACTCTATATAATGCAAAAACCAACAAAGTTGTAAACGGTTCAACAACAGATAGCCTGGGTTATTTTAAAATAACTGATATTGATACCGGCTTGTATAATATCGCTTTTGAATTTATCGGCTATACTAAAAAAAGCATCAGCAACTTTGAGGTTAAACAAAATAATCCGTTACAGGATATAGGCACAATTGCATTGCTTAAAAATGGAAATACTTTAAAAGATGTGTTAGTTACTTCGCAAACAAAACTGGTAGAAAATAAAATTGATAAGCTGGTTTACAACGCCGAAAATGATCTTACTTCCGTTGGCGGACTGGCAATAGATGTGCTTAAAAAAGTTCCGCAGGTTTCTGTAGATGCAGATGGGAATGTTGAATTGGCAGGCAGCAGCAGTGTTCGGTTTTTAATAGATGGAAAACCATCAACGGCATTTGGAAGCAATATTGCTGATGTGCTGCAGGCTATTCCTGCAAGCGAAATAAAAAGTATTGAGGTTATCACTAATCCCGGTGCTAAATATGATGCGCAGGGTTTGGGTGGCATCATCAATATCATCTTGAAAAAATCTAAAGTAAATGGTGTAAACGGAAACGTATCGTTAAGTGCAGGTACAAGATTAGAGAATGGCTCATTCAACATTACAGTGCGTCATGGTAATTTTGGTTTGAATGCATTTGCCAGCGCCAATGAAAGACTTCTTGCTAAAACACCTACTTCATCTTATCGCACCACAACTGATTCAATCAACAAACAATATGACATCTTAATTCAGGAAAGCAACCCTAAAACAAAAAGATATGGATCTGAATCAGGCGTTGGATTTGACTGGACAGTAAAAAAGTATAACAGCTTTTCCGGCAGTTTAAATTATAGCAAGTATGGTTATTCGGGCAGTGGAATTATGAACCAGCAGCAGCAGGTTATTCCTTTTAGCAGCGATAACATAATTTCCAATATTCAATCGTTAAGCAACTCAGGCAGCAAATATTCTTCCAACTATGCAAATGCTGATTTGAATTATAAAAGAACGTTTGCTAAGGAAGATCAGTCATTGGAAATAGATGTGAATTCAAATTTTGGCCATGATATCTCAACAGGAGGGAATTTCCAGACATTAATACCGCAGGATTCTGTTTTTTATGGAATAAATAATGAAAATATCAGCAAACAAAATGAAACTGAAATTGAAATAGATTATACGCAGCCATTCACAAAGAATATTGTTTTTGATGCAGGTGCTGATCTCACATTTGACCAGATAAACAGCAACGCAAAAGTGTATGCATTGCAAACTGATAGCAAAGAATATGTTTATGATAGTTTAATTTCAAATCATCTTACCTATAATCAACAGGTGTACGCTTTATATGCTGAATTGAGTTTGCCTGTTGGCCATTTATTTGATGTAAAACTTGGTTCAAGATATGAGCGCACAGAGATCAATTCTTATTATTCCAATGCCGCGCAACAGGGAAATACACCCGGTTATAATACAGTGGTTCCATCAGCTTTTATTCTTCATCATTTAAACGATCATCAAACATTAAAGCTTAGTTATTCAAAGAGAATTGAAAGGCCGGATTATGAAGATCTGAATCCATTTATAAATACAGCAGATCCTAAAAATATCACAGCAGGCAATCCTTTTCTAAAACCGGAAATCGGTAACCGTGTTGAGCTTTCTTACAATCACGATTATGGTAATGCGGGTTCTTTTATGATTACTGCATTTTATCGCACCAGTAAAGATGACATTCAGCCTTATACTGCTGTTTATCCTGAACTTGCAATTGGCGATACTGTTTATACAAATGTTTCGGTTAGCACCAGGGAAAATATTGGCAGGGAACATAACATGGGCGTTAGTCTTTTTGGAAACATTCGTGCAACAGATAAATTTAATTTAAGAACAAATCTTTCTCTTTTCAAAAGGCATATCATTAATGATATTGATTCAGGAAGCGATGCACACAGTTTTAATTATAGAATAAATTTGAATGCAACATACCAGTTTACTAAAAGCTTATCAGCAGAGTTTTTTGGCAACTTCAATTCACCAAGAAATGAGTTGCAGGGCAAGTATCCTTCATTTACTTTTTACACCTTTGCTGCACGTAAACAGCTTTGGAATAAAAAGGCGAGTATAGCATTTACAGCTTCTAATTTTCTAAGCGAATATTTAAAATTGCCAACCGTTTTATACGGAACAAATTTTACAACCAATAATGTGCGCCAAGTGCCTATTCGTTCATTTGGTATAAACTTCACTTATAAGTTTGGCAAGCTTGAATTTAAAAAAGATAAAGACGATAATAAAGATACTGGTACACCGGATGAAGGTGCGCAATGATGATACTATAACCTTAAAATTGCCAATAATTTATTTTTTATTTATCACTTCAATTTTACTTCAGAATGCCGCCTGTATTTTGGAAAATCAATGCAGTTTCAGGTAAGTATCTAAATATTAAACAGTGCAATAAATATGAAAATATATTTGTGTTTTGCAATGATCTTGTCTTGCAATTCTATATATGCTCAAACCGATACATTAATAAATAAACTTGACAGTCTTAATAAAAAAACAGACACAACCGGCGCCCAAACCAATATCATCAATCCAAAAGCTTACACAGAAAATACAAGAATAAGTTTCCCATCTTATTTTATATTGTTAGGTAATGATTTTAAACAGCAGATAACAGCACCATTTCATCAAACACCAAAAGAGTGGCTGTATATAGGCATTTATGCTGCTTCAGTAGCTGCAATTTCTGCAACAACTGATGAACCTGTTCAACGTCTCGCTGTTCAGGTGCATGACAGCAGCACTTCAGTAGCAGGTATTAGCGGTTATGTTACAAAATTTGGCGGCAGATACGAGTTATATACGCTGGCAGCATTAGGTGGTTATGGATTTATTTTCAACAATACGAAAATGCAAACAACAACTTTACTTGCTACACAGGCTTACATAACCAGCGGCCTTATAGAAACTATAATTAAAACTATAAGCGGCAGACAAAGGCCAAGTTATTACAATCCTAGCAACCCCGAAGCTGAACCTATATTTCATGGGCCTTTTTACAAAAAAGGTGTTGATGTAAGCGGTCATGCAGTAAACAGTTCTTTTCCTTCAGGCCATACAACAGTAATATTTGCGGCGGCCACTGTGTTTGCAAAAGAATATAAAAATACACCTTGGGTTCCGCCATTAGCTTATGGTGCCGCAACGCTTGTTGGCTTAAGCAGGATAACAGAAAATAAACACTGGACAACAGATGTTATTGTCGGCTCCACATTAGGTTATTTATGCGGAAGGCAGGTTGTTAATAATTATCATCGTTATGCCAAAATAAAATCTGCCTCAAAAAGCGGAACGCTTTCATTCAATTTAAATTATAACGGTTATAATTTTGAACCTGGCCTCACTTATACTTTCAGAGATTAACTTCTGAAATATTTATTATTATTGCTGATGTGCATGCTGACGATGAACACAGTTTTTTCTGATCTCCACACAGATTTACACCTGGCTGTAAGAGCATTTTTGTGCTTCATTTCAAATAATCATTTTTAAAATGAAGTATTGATTATGCTAAAGAATGAAACGCTTAAAACCAATGATGGCCATCTTTCCGGTAATCTTTTTGCGCTTTTAATTATTGCAGGAATCGTATTAAATTTTGCCGGTGTTTTTAATGATATTTTAGAACCCGACGGAACTTTATACGCTTCAATTGCAAAACATAGTGCTATAACAAATGACTGGATTAATCTTATAGGTAATGGCCAGGACTGGCTTGATAAACCACATCTTCCATTTTGGATAACTGCCATCAGCTTTAAAATTTTTGGCTACACAGCATTTGCATACAAAATCCCTTCTTTTCTATTCTGGCTTGCAGGTATTTATTATACTTATCTCCTGGCATTAAAATTATACAACAAAACGGTTGCTCGGTTTGCAGTAATTATTTACATAACTGCGCTGCATGTAATACTTTCTAATTTTGATGTGCGTGCTGAAGATTATTTAACCACTTTAATTATTGCGGCAACTTATCACGTATTTCGTGCAGGGGAATATAAATATTCATGGCACATTTTATATGCCGCTTTGTATTGTGCCTGCGCAATGATGACTAAAGGAATATTTGTATTGGTAACTATTGCATCAGGCTTTATTTTTTATTGGATATTAACAAAACAATGGAAAGAATTTTTAGAGCCCAGGTGGTATTTGATGTTTGCATTAAGCTTTCTTTTTACGCTTCCTGAATTGTACTGTTTGTATATTCAGTTTGATCTGCATCCTGAAAAAATTGTGTATGGTAAAACAAATGTTTCAGGTATTCGATTTTTTTTCTGGGATAGCCAATTTGGAAGATTTTTTAATAACGGGCCGATAAAAGGAAAGGGCAATCCTTTGTTCTTTTTTCACACCATACTGTGGGCATTTCTGCCGTGGAGCCTGCTTCTGTATATTTCAGTTGTTGCTCTGTTTAAGAAACGAAAGCCGGTTAATAGGCAATCATTAATTATAAATTTTGCGGCTTTAATAAGCTTCATCATGTTCTCATTATCCCGTTTTCAGTTGCCTTATTATATTCTTATCATCTTTCCGCATTTTGCAATAATAACCGCCAACTGGCTTACTGATGATCTTGCTTTAAAAAAGCAATCACGCATTAATATAATGCTGAACATTATATTTTTTATACTGGTGTTATTAATAATTGTTATCGCTATACTGCTTGATGTTGTATACCTCGTTTATCTTATGGTGATAACTGTTGCGGTTTTGATCATATTCGTTTATTCCCGTAAAAAAGGGTTAGCCGCAACAGCAGTTAAAAGCATGTGCTTTGCATTTTTATTAAGTGCATTTCTAAACATAAGTTTTTATCCCACATTAATGCAATATCAATCCGGAATGCAGGCGGCTAAATGGCTTAATAAAAACAAGCCTGCATTAAATGAAGTAACAATGTATAAATGCATACCGCATACTTCATTTGCTTTTTACAGCAATGCCGAAGTAAAGTATGCTGATACTATTCAAACTGCTTTATCAAACAAAAAACCTATAATAATTTATAGCGAAAAAGCTGATGTGGATTCGCTTGCGGAAAAAGGATTTAATATATTAGTACTACACAGTTTTGCCTATTTTCATACCAGTAAACTTAATGCACATTTTATTATGCCTGGTTCAAGAAGCAAACAACTCCAAACATTTGAATTGGCTTCTGTAAATTAATTAACAGCTTTTATCATTAAAACCTGGAAACTGCCCGGTATCATTGGCGGCCTTTTTTCATTTGACTCCTGCTTACCAAAATTGGCCGTAGGTGAATAAATAATATGTGTTTTTGTATCCACCGTTAATGTTCTTGCTCCACGTTTGGTAGGTACATTGGCAACAACTTCAAATTTGTCTTTTGTAATTTCTTTTATTACAGTTAACGTGCCTTCTCCGTTTGATGAATATGCAGTTTTAGTTATCGGATCAAAGGCAGTTCCGTCGCAACCATCACCAATCGGAAGTTTATCAATTATTTTTCCATTTGTTGCGTCAATTATCATCAGCAGTTTATTATCGCAGCCGGCAAACAGTCGCTTCGTGTTTCTGTCAATAGCTAAACCTGAAGGCGATTCACCAGGCGCAATTGACCAGCTATTGATCAGTTTCATTGTGTTTATATCAACCACTTCTATCTCGCTTTTATCTTCATTATTTATAAATATTTTTCCTTCGCCATCGCTTACTGCGGTTTCTGGCTTACCCTTTACATCAATAGTGGCAACAACTTTATTTGTTGCCGGATCAATCACACTAATATCTTCACTGCCGCCATTACAGGTAATAATTTTATGTGAGTAATTATCATAAAAAATTGCATCAGGATTTTTGCCTGTGGGTATGCTGTCTGTAACTGCCAAAGTGCTTAAATCAAAAACAAAAACATTATTAAGTCGCCCGTTGCTTGTAAACCCTTTATTTAAATTATGCACTAAGGCAATACCATGAACCCCAAGTGTACCTGGTATCACACCAAGTGAATCGCCGTTTGTTTTATCTAAAACATTTACCTGCGTGCCATGCGATACAAATAATTTATTTGAAGCAGTATCAGCTAAAATATAATCCCACCAACCTTC
Organism: Bacteroidota bacterium; assembly: GCA_013285855.1. Classification (GTDB taxonomy): domain Bacteria; phylum Bacteroidota; class Bacteroidia; order Chitinophagales; family Chitinophagaceae; genus Parafilimonas. The sequence goes on along the minus strand of JABDGW010000051.1, from coordinate 4,286 downwards.
ACTTTTTATATGAAATGTATCAGCAACTTTTAAAGAACTTTTTTGAGCAAATGAGTTTGCTGAAATGAATAAAAGAATAATAAATAGTTTTTGTTTGTACATTTTATTGAATTGTTTTTGATAATTGGTGTAAGAATTTTTTTTCAGAAATTTTACAGAAACAATAATGCCAGCCGCAATTAAAACTAATAAACTTTAATTGATACAAGTATGATTTGTTGCTGATGAATAAAACCTGGCTGATAGAGAAATTAATCTTCTTCTTCTTTCAAAAATTTTCCGTTTTCATCAAATAAAATGTCTTTACCTTTTACTTCAGCTTCATAACGGTTTCCTTCAGGCGTTTTAAGCGTGGCAGCTTCCTTTATTGCAGCGCCGTTATAATGCTCTTTTATATAAGATACAACAGGCGCCGGCAAATTTTTCACATCAATATCTGTTTCTGTTTCCAGCCAATTGCCTTTTGCATCATAAGTGGCAGACATACTTTTACCATCTTTACTAAAATTGGCTTCATAATTTCCATCTTCCTTATCCCATTTTTTTACTGTTGTATTTGGAAAAGATTTTTCAAAAGCAGTTTTTACTTCTGCAGGCACTGTTTGTGCTGAACAACTAACTGTTACTAATAAACCAATTGCAAGAAATTTGTTTTTCATTATTATCTTTTTTATGATTACAAAACTTCAACATGAATTTGTAGATATTTTGAAGAAAAATGAACTTAATTAATCCATGCTCTTTTTTTATAACCGAGATTTATAGATACCGGCTTATAGCTTATCGTATTAGGAAAGAAATACAATATAAAAACAGCTAGCCAGGCAGCAATTAATACACTGCGATATAACAAAGTTTCATGTGTGTTGATTACAGCGGTACTTTTATTTTGAGGCATCACTACGCCGCTATACCTGATTGTAGGATTAAGATATATAACAGATGATTTACTATACACAACTGCGCGTATATAAGAATCTTCAGCAGTAAACCTGTAATTAATTTTATCAGTATCAAATACAATCCTTTTTTCCAGACCGTTTTGACCTATTAATTTAATACTGTCGGCAGCACGTTCAAAAGCAATCGTAATATCCATGTCATTAATGCTTTCATACAGCAGTTCATTATCATTAAAAGAATTATTTCCATTAACTGCATAAGCGTTGCCGTTTATAAGATTATTGATAAGAGAATCTTTATCATGCTGATGACAATCAATCATTGTCCAGTTGGTAAAGGTTTGGCTTTTGTCAAGCACATCATGTGTATCATCATCACCAACTATCCATACAGGTTTACCGGCAGATAATGCCACATCCCATTTGTGCGCTGAATTGCAGGAATGATTCAACACTTCAATTAAATTATACCCGGAAATCTTTTTAAGATCATCATCACTATATCCATTTCTTACTACAGGATGCGGCAGTGCAACTGCTTTTGCTTCCGTATTTAATTTGTTAATTATAAATTGCTTTGAACTCGCAAACTCAAACAAAGGAAAATCACTGTAACAAACCTGCTGCGGCATTATAACCAACTGGTGCGTTTTAAAAATATTATAACCATGTTCATACACATTCACTGCATTTGGCCGTGCATCTTCTTTGGCAATACTTTCATAATTGGAAACGCACGCATAAGCATATTGTTTTTGCTGGTATAATTTAATAATGTCGGCTACGTCTTGCTTGCCATTTGTTACTCCATTCCAGGCAACTGAATGAGCATGAAAATTGGCTTTCTGCCAATCAGGTGAAACATCTTTATATGGATTGAAAAGAAAATCACCGGAAAATTTTTCAGGTGATCGGAAATCGTAAATATCGCAGGAGAAATAAATGATGGAACAGGCAGTAAAAATTGCGAATAAAATAAATTTAGCACTTCTTGTAAAATAGCAGGTCTTCCAGTTTATCTGCACGGGAGTTTATGTTTCGAAATAGATGCAAAAAATTTCATGCAGGTTGGGAAGATGTTTTAAAAAAAGCAACCGCTTAACAATTAGATTAAATACAGATTTAATACAGAAAGTAAATTGAATATTTAAATAGATTGAATATTTTTTATTTGGTACCCAACCATTTGCTCTAATACTTCATCATGCTTTTTACAGCTGATTTAAACTTGAAAAATGAAAGAGCGCTCATAAAAGAATGTATTGCGGGCAACCGCATATATCAAAATGAATTATATAAAATGTATGCTCCGCAAATGATGGGTATTTGTTTGCGTTATGCGAAAACAAAACAGGATGCTGAGGATGTTTTACAGGAAGGTTTTATTCAGGTTTTTACATGCATTAAACAATTTAAATTTAAAGGTGCATTGGATGCATGGATGAGAAAAATATTTATTAACTGTGCATTACAAAAATTAAGAGAAAAAGAAAATAATTATTCGTTTATAGATATTGATTATGCGCCGGAAGTAAACAATTTGATATGCAATCCTGCCGAAAATTTTGATGCAAAAGAATTAATTAAATGTATACAGGCTTTGCCGCTTGTTTGCAGGCTGGTTTTTAACCTGTATGTATTTGAAGGATTAAAGCACAAAGAAATTGCGGAGCTGCTCAATATTTCTGAAGGCACTTCAAAATCAAATTTATTCGATGCAAGAACTAAACTTAAAAAACAACTTACAATAAACGAACCTTTATTAATACAGACATTTTAAATGAATAGAAATTTACCCGACAATATTGATGATCTTTTTTTTCTTCGCACTTAAGCAATTATGCTGAAGAACCAGGTGAAGATGTATGGGCAGTTATTGATAAAAGACTGTCTTTAAAAAACAACAATACGTCAAAGTTTTTTACAAAAAATATTTATACTACCTCAGTAATCGTTTTCTCCTTTTTGTTAATACCTTATTTGCTGAATAATTCAACAATATATACAAACCATCTTTTTATAAGCAATACTAAAAATAATAGTGTACAAACTGCGGCTTTAAGTTTAACAAACAAAGCAATGCATACCGTAATTTCTAACAACCATATTGTACAATTAAATAACAACGATGTATTGTTACAAAAACAACCTTATAAAAACTTAATAATTGCAAATGTAAATACTGCAAGACCTGTTCAGCTTAATTCAATAATTGATAATAAAAGCTTAACTGCAGGATGTCTCTATAAATTAGTAAATGATAGCTTGTCCTTAAATATAAAACCGCATGAACAAGGAATTAAGCCTGTTATTACAGTGGCCGCAAACAAAAAAAATAAGTTTAGCTTAATGCCTTTTATTTCTTTTGATCACACTTCGGGAAGACTTATTGAGCAATACGAATTTAACAATGAAAGTGCAAAAGATTATGCACAGCGGGAAAAGCCTGATATGTCATTTACTGCAGGCTTGCTTGCAGATTATACATTAAATAAAAGGTTTTCTTTGCGTTCTGGCTTGTCAGTTTCAAGCGCTGCCCTTACCATTTCATCTACTGCAGTAAATGCTTTAAAAGATAACAGTGGTGTATATAAATTTAAATTAGGTACATCTTATGGGTTGGCAGAAATTTCTAAATCAGGATTTATGCCTTCGGCCGGCGATAGCCTGGTTGTAAAAGATGCATCGCTTAAGTTTAAATATTTATCGCTTCCGGTTTTATTAAACTATACACTGAGTAATAAAAAAATTAAATTTAGTGTGCACGGCGGTATTGCCATCAATAAAATAATCAGCGATAAAGTAGAAGTTGATTACACTGCACAAAACAATAATAATGAAATAGAAACTATAAATAAAATTGAAGGATTGAAAAAAACATTCTTTACTATTAATACAGGTTTTGAGGCAGGTTATCCTATAACATCAAAAGTTGATATCTCGCTCAGCCCGGAGCTACGTTACGGTATTAATTCTATAAATAAAGGAACGCCGGTTAAAACCTATCCTATTAACTATGGCATTGCATTGAATGTGCATATAAAATTGTAAGCGTCAAAGTTTTTGTTTACTTATAATCTTTCATCCTGTATATGTAAAAATTTCTTACGGCAGTTTTATTTCTGTATAGATGAATAACAACAGGTGCTTCAACAACAGCAAATGCTTTTTTATAAATGCTGCCGGGTATTGAACTGTAATTTGAAGGCGAGATATAATAGGCATTAGTACCTTTTTTTAAAGCACCGTTTTGCTCGTTAAGCCAGGCAAAATTATGTATGTCGAACAAAGGGCCAAATGCATACAGTTTCATATTAAGTGGATGCGCAACATAATAATCAAGATGTGCTGCAGGAAACCATTTGTTTGAAATGATTACCGCGC
>JABDGW010000050.1 GCA_013285855.1 Bacteroidota bacterium | reverse complement strand
TGCTTCGTCGTTATTAGCAAAATACTTTACCCAAAAACAATCTCATGAAATACTTATTTGTTTTAGCGCTAAGCCTTTCTTCAGTTTTATTAAATGCACAAAGCAACTGGAATACTTACAGTCAAAATGGATATAATATAGAATTGCCAGATTATTTTTTGCCGGTAAAATCAGATGATGCAACAACAGATGTTTTTACCAACACCGAAAACAAAGACATCACTTTAAAAATTGAAAATAAGCCAACTGATAAACTAAGCTTTAACAGTAAATACATTACAGAAATCGGCAACAGCGGCATTACCTATAAATTAATTAAAGACACTGTTTATACAGTAATCTATACAACCGATAATATTGTTAATTATCATAAAAGTTTTTTCAGCAACGGAAGCGTGCATTCATTGATCATTTCCTATCCAAACAAGCAAAAAACGCAATTTGATTTAATACTTCAGCGCATTGGAAGATCTTTTAAATAATTGTTTTTAAAATTCATATTTGCTTAATGTAAATAATTGTTTGTAAGCGTACCTTTCCTTAAAATATATTTTATGGATAAGACTACAAACGCATTAAACTGGTTTGAAATACCGGTTACTGACATGGAACGTGCAAAACATTTTTACCAGGTTGCTTTTGGTATACACATGGATGAAATGAATATGGGCGAAATGCTGATGGCTGGTTTTCCGGGCGAGCCGGGAAGCGGCAAAGCAATGGGCGCTTTGGTAAAAAGTGAATATCATAAACCTTCAACTGACGGAGTTGTTGTTTACCTGAATGCAAATCCCGATATGAGTGATGTTCTGGCACGAATAGAAGGTGAAGGCGGCCAGATTGTAATGCCTAAAACACAAATTACTCCTGAGATCGGGTATATGGCTTTTTTTATAGATACAGAAGGAAATAAAGTTGCATTGCATTCACAGGAATAAATACTTAAAGTCGTTGCAATCTTGAGATATAAAATGGAATTATACTTATAAGCGTATCAACTGCCGCGAAAGATTTGGTTTTATTATACCTGGCCTCGTCATTGATTTTTTTAGGTTAAATGAAAACATGCCAGGAAAACAATGATTGCCGAATACGGTAAGATTAAGTAATATCATTAAAGCTCCAAACAATTGCAGCCCGAGAAAAATAGCAATAAATGCGTGCATGCTTATAATGGCGATAAGCCATATTTTTTTTGTTTTTGTGAAAAAAATTGCAACCGGATAAAATGTTTCAAAAAGCAAAGTGCTCCATCCCAATAATTTTGGAACTAAAGGCACTTGCGCCATCCAGCCCGTATTTACCTGGTGAAACTGGTCTTGTTGTAAAGCAATCCATATTGCTTCGCCATTCCACCATTGTGCACCAAGCGATTTTTCAATACCGCAAGACAAATACATAATGCAAAGGTGCAATTGTATAAGACGCACACTTAAAGTAATTAGATAAGAAGGAATTTGATTTGTCTTTTTATAACTGTCAACAGACCGGCAACAACCTACCGGTAACACAGCGCAATAAAATAATGCAATATGCAAAAATGTTTCTACACCATACGCTGTAAAATGACCTGTTGTATTAAGTATGATATGCATAAGCCATGCTGATACACCCATTAACCTTGTTTTAAAACCAATCATCAAACCGGTTAAGGAAAAAAAATAAACTGCTGTAATAATATACACTGTGGTATTTGCAGAAATATTCAAATGTGTTGATATAAAAAACAATGAAGGCGTGTTGGTAGTACTTAAAGCATCACTGATTTGCCAGGGAAGCAAACCCTTTGGACCGTAAAGCCACATCCAGTCAGGTAATAACACAAATAACTGCACCAATGCAAAAGCGCTTACCGCAATACGAAAAAAAGCAAGTGTATCCGGAGATGAAGGTGTGAAAAACAAATTGCTTATTCGTGAAAATATCTTCTTCATGTAAATTATTTTATTGTTGTGTTGTTGCCGGTGTGTTTACAGCAAAATCGTTTTGAAACCAAAACCTCCATATGTTGCGTTCACCATTTTTATAGGCATATATATCAGGAATTTGCTGTACCACCATTGCCACTCTTATTTTCGCAGCATTAGGATAACGTTGTAACATGCTTTGTGCAAGGCTTGCTGACAATACCTGTCTTGCTTCAGGCAAAGTAAGATAGCCGTAAATATTATTAACGCGATTAGTAAAGTCAGGCGAGCTGCCTTTTAGATCAATAAGCTTTTCTGTACTGTCTTTAAATTTTACAGCATAAACAACATAAGGCTGATCAGAAAGTCCCGGAGCAAAAAAGCTGAAAATATTATTGCTGCCTGTATAGCTTCCAACTGTTGCCAAAGTTTTTGTTGCAGCGTTTCCAGTGTTTCCCCAATCTGCAAAATGCGTTGCATACAATGCTATCATAAGCATGTGTACTGCAGCAAGTACAAAATATAATTTATGTTTCAGCGGCATGATGCTTTGTTTTAGAATTTTAAATAAAAGGCACCTGGGCCGGAGCAGCAGGTGCCTTTTATAATTTATTGTTTTACAGAAAGTATAGCTATTTGCTTATTTTCAGGAAGATAAGTGATAGCAAGATTACTGTAATAAGCAGGATCAACTTTTTGCAGTTGGCTTCTTAATATTTTCAGCGTTTCAGGATCAAAACATCCTTTCAATGTAGGCTTCAAAATATCTTTAAGCGATTTTTTGTAAGGCTTAAATACAATTTCGTTCAGATCAGCATAACCATAAAAACTTCTTGTGGCACCACTGCCCAGGTTTGCAGGATTGTTAAGCATTAAAAATTTATCGAGGCTAAGTTTTGAAGTAGCATCATCAATTTTATCAAGCTTCATAGCCGGAAATTGTTTTGTAAAAACCTGTGTGGCTAAAAAACCTCCGCAGGGATTAAGAAATTTTACCTGTTGTAATCCTTCGTAAAGTTTTGGATCTGCACTTACTATAACCTTTTGTATTTCGGTTAGCTTATTAATATCAAGAACCATATCAGGACAGGTAGGCCAAATAATATTTGGTCTTTTCCAGATTGGAATTTGCTTGTATTTAAGACGAATAGGATCGCCGCAAATCAAATCCTGCGGATCAGCAAAAGCAAGATAATTATCTGTGCCATAAGCTCTTTTTGTGATACCCGATTTCAAATAAGTTTTGGTAAAGCTGAGTGAATAACTGTCAATGCTTAAGTCGCTTACTATAGCATCAATACGATCTTCGCCGGTAGTTGCATTACTTGAATTTTCTGCATTCACGCTTTCTGCCGGCTTCATGTTTTCTTTTGCGCAGCTTGTAAAAAGCGATGCACATACAATGCCTGCAGCTAATGCAAGCGATAAATTTGTTTTCATTGTTTTCTTTTTTTTATTTTAAAATTTATTTCTAATTAATCGCTAACAACTGTTAGTTGGAAACAAAATGATATAAATTTTAGCGCGTTGATTAGGTATTCAATTTCTGCCTGCGTCTGAAGCATGATTTTTATTTTTTAAAGCGAACAAGAAATAAGATTTGGAAAAAATAATTAGAAGCAAGTATAAATGCTGTCTTCGCATCAGAAGGCGGATAAAGTTTAATGCTTAAAACGCAGATAATAACGGAGATTGGTTATATAGCTTTCTTTGTTGATACCAAGGAAATAAAGTTGCATCGCATTCGCAGGAATGATTGTTTACTAATAATTGCTGGTATTAATCATACATTGTCAATTTACCTGGTTATATCTTTGCTGTTATAAGACAAAAATTTTTTGTTGGCAACCGTTTTGGCAACATGATTGTTTTATATAAACTAATTCAGCAGAATATTTAGTGAACAGCCAAAATACATACAGGTTTATTATTGCTTCTTTATTTGCAGGAATATTTTTTACTGAAACTTTCTGCAGCTTGTTTTTTGTTGCGGATTATTACATGGATACTGCTGCTTATGCAGCCAATTGCGTGAATAAAAGCAACCCTCAAATGCATTGTAACGGTCAATGCCAGTTGGAGAAAAAATTAAATACAGATAATAATAAAGACAAGCAAAGCAATGAAAGAAAGTATGAAAATTTAGATGAAGTGCTTTCATCAAAAAGTTTTTTTGCTTCAGTTGAAACACCAATAAAAACATTCACTGCTCAAAAATATTTTATTACAAACACTGGCTTTCCTGTAGATAAATCCTTTCAATTTTTTCATCCGCCGCAAACTTTTCACATACATAGCATAGTTGTATAAGAGTGATCTTAAATGGCACTCCATTTCTTAAAGAAAAAGTCAAAGCGTGAAAAAGTTATTTCTATCCTTATTAATATTATCTGTTTTTTATACTGCTGATGCATGCCCGATCTGTGGTTGCGGTGTTGGCGGGTTTTATATTGGTTTGTTGCCAACTTATAAAAGCCAGTTTTTAGGTTTGCGATATGGTTATTCGCATTATGAAACAAGGCTGAATGATGATCCAACACAATTCTCACATGATTATTACCGCCAGGTTGAATTATATGGTGGTGTTACTTTAGGCAAGCATTGGCAGGTGATGGGTTTTTTGCCTTATCATTTCAATCATCAAATAACAGACGATGGTGTTGTTGACCGCAATGGTTTGGGAGATATGTCGCTGCTGGCGAATTATAAATTATGGGAGTCGTCAAAGCTTAGTAAAAACAATACTTCCTTTCACCAGGAATTTTGGCTGGGTGCAGGTATAAAACTACCAACCGGAAAATATGGAGTGAATTTTAGCGATTCAACAAATAATGAATTGAGCGATTTATTAGGTGATGTAAACAGCCAGATGGGAACGGGCAGCACAGATTTTATTTTCAACATGATGTATAATATTCATTTTGGAATGTTTGGTGTGAACACTACTGCTAATTATAAAGTGAATACGATGAACAACAGTGATTTTAAATATGGAGACAGGCTTTCGATAAATAGTTTTGCTTATTATCAAACAAAGCCCATTAAAAAAATTTATATGGCGCCAAATGTTGGGCTGTTATATGAATATACAATGCCCAATCATCTTGCTGCCAGCAAAGTGCAGCAAACCGGTGGTTATGTTGCTTCGGCTTCTGTGGGGCTTGATTTAAACTTTACCAACATTACTGTTGGCACTAATGTTCAGTTGCCTGTTGCACAGGATTATGCAGAAGGACAAACAGTACAAAAAGTTAGTGGCTTAGTGCATGTGACATATACTTTTTAAACATTGCAGATTAGTATAGTTTTCTATGATGCTGTTATTTTAAAATTATAACAGCATCTTTTTACTTCAACGTAAACGTCACACTCTTCACATCTCTTGAATTAGATCCTGTCATTACTTCAAACTCGCCGGGCTCTGCAACCAACTGCATGTCTTTACCATAAAACATTAAATCACTATGATTAATATTGAATACAACCTGCTTTGTTTCACCTTTTTTAAAAAATATTTTTTGAAAACCTTTTAATTCTTTTACAGCAGGAGTGATGCTTGCTATTTTATCATGCAAATACAATTGCACTACTTCTTCACCATCATAATTGCCGTTGTTGGTTACAGTAACTGTTGCCGTTAAACCTTCCGTGCCGCTTATGTTTGTTTTGCTTAACACCGGAGCGCTGTACATAAAATTGGTATAACTCAATCCATAACCAAAAGGATACAATGGTTCATTCGTTACATCCAAATAATCTGATTTGAATTTATGACCATCGCCTGGATTTAAAGGGCGACCAGTGTTTTTATGATTATAATAAATTGGAATCTGACCAACATTCTGCGGAAAGCTTGTACTTAATTTTCCTGATGGATTGTAGTTGCCGAATAATACATCAGCAATGGCATTACCTGCTTCTGTTCCAGGGAACCAAACATCCAACATTGCGTTTACATTTTTATCTTCCCAACCCAATGTCATTGGCCTGCCATTGAACAATACAACCACAACAGGTTTACCAGTTGCTACTAAAGCTTTTAATAAATTCTTCTGGCTTTCCTGCAAGCCAATATGGCTCATGCTACTGGCTTCACCTGTAAAATCTGCGGCTTCACCCAAACATGCCACCACAACGTCTGCTTTGTTTGCAGTTGCAACAGCTTCATCAATCATTTGCTGCGGTGTTCTTGAATCAACGTCAATTTCTTTTGCAAAATTATTTACGTTAGTTACGATCATGCTGTCATCAGTAATGTTTGCACCTTTTGCATATAACACATTCACGTCATTACCCGCAATATTTTTTATTCCCTGCATCACCGTTACATCTTCATTGTACTCACCCCGAATATTCCATGTGCCTAACATGTTTCTTTGATTATCGGCAAGCGGCCCGATCAATGCAATTGTTCCTGATTTTTTTAGTGGAAGAATATTATTGCTATTCTTTAATAACACAAAAGAGTGTTCTGCAAATTTTCTTGCTGCTAATCTATTGCTGTCGGTTAATATTGAATTTGCAGCACGTTGCGCATCACAATGACGATAAGCATCATCAAACAAACCCATTTTATATTTTGCTTCCAGAATTCTTCTGCATGCATCATCAATATCTTTTTGTGTAACTTTTCCTTCCTGCAAAGATTTTTTTAATGTAGTCAAAAAACCTTCACTTACCATATCCATATCCAAACCTGCTTTTAATGCTTGCGCAGAAACACCTTGAAGATCACCAATTCCATGATTGGTCATTTCACTTACAGATGTATAATCACTCACCACAAAACCTTTAAAGCCCCATTGATTGCGCAATACTTCAGTCAATAAAAAATGATTAGCTGTTGCAGGAATTCCATCCACTTCATTAAATGAACTCATGACACTTCCAACACCTGCATCAACCGCTGCTTTATATGGAGGCAAATAATATTGCATCATTTTAATACGGCTCATATCAACCGTATTGTAATCACGACCGGCTTCTGCAGCGCCATATAAAGCATAATGTTTAACACAAGCCATTACCGAATTATTTGCTGTAAGATTGGTGCCCTGGTAACCGCGAACCATTGCCGCTGCAACCTGTGAACCGAGGTAAGGATCTTCACCTGCACCTTCTGAAATGCGGCCCCAGCGCGGGTCGCGGGCAATATCAACCATTGGAGAATACACCCAGTTCAATCCATCTGCTGCAGCCTCTGTTGCTGCGATGTGTGCACTTTGCTGGATCATCGGCATATCCCATGAGCAGGATAAACCAAGCGGAATCGGGAAAATTGTTCTGTGACCATGAATTACATCCAACCCAAAAAATAAAGGAATATGTAAACGTGAACTTTTTACAGCAATGTCCTGTGCCTGTCTTATTTTATCAGGGCCATTAATACCAAAAATTCCACCTACTTGTCCATTACGAATTTTAGCATCAACATCTTTACTTACAACAGAACCGGTAACAGCACCGCCGGGTGTAACTAAATTTAACTGTCCGATCTTTTCATCCAGTGTCATTTTGCTCATCAGGTCTTTAATGAATTTGTTCATTTTAGCATCTTGCTGGTAAGTTTGTTGTGCGATGGAAATTTTTGAAATAAATAGTACAGTAAAAACAAACAGGCAGATTTTTTTCATGGCAAATTATTTATGCGCTCAAATATAAATGAATGAAAGAAAATACAGGGCTCTTTTTAGTTGATTGAACATCTCATAATAATGTTGTATGATGGTTAAGAATGAGTTCTTCTCGAATAAGTTGGGATAAGTCGCGGGAATGACGTGTAAAAGGTTGATTGTTTCTTAAACGTTTTTGAGGTAAGTGGCAAAGCACACGCTGTTGGACGTCATGCCCAACTTGATTGGGCATCTGATGATTTGAAATTGATGTTTCTTTAATTAATTTAAAAGTTATTCTTATGTAAGAGCAGAGTCCCGCCTTCGCGAGGATGACGATCAGTTTGGTTGAATAATAAATAGAGTCGCAAACCATCTTTACTTAAAATGAAAAACCTGTCAAAAAAAGCTTTAACAGGTTTTAAAATCACTTAAAAAATTATTACGGTTTATACGTTATAGTACGTTCAATGATTTTTTTAGGCTTTCCTTTTTCACTGGTGGTTTGTTGTGTCCAGTTGCCTTTATCATCCCATTTATCGTAAGCAAACGTTGTTGTTGTATTTGTGGTAGAATCTTTAGTTACATTGGTTTCATCTGTTTGTATCGGGTTCTTTTTATCATCCAGTTTTACAGTTGATGAATAAGTAACCTTGCCCACACTGTCTTTACTTTCTCCGCCCACGTAATAAACACTGTCAAAATTATTGCTGAATGTCATCTTTAATGTACTGTCAGGATGATGTCCTTTCGCGGATAATATTTCCCCATATTCATTGGAATTAATATCATCATAAAACGCATCTTCTTTTCCTGTTGAATCATAAGAAGTTGCCATCATATATTTTCCTGTGCTGTCAACATCCACCTTGAGGGAAGACAGAGGCTTGCCATTTTTAGTTGTGCTTTGGCCGGTAAAATAACCATTAGCATTGTGTTCACTGGTGGTTACATATGTCGCACTGTCTTTGGAAGTATAACTGCTGTAATAAGTTTGATAACCATTGTCATCATACTTTTCAATAGAAGTACTTTCCAGTTTACCTTTTTGGCCGGTAGCGCTGTCAACCAGGTAAGTATTTGTTTCCACCTGCTGAACATTACCTTTTAAATTTTCTGATTGTACGTCGGGCACAGGTTTGTGTGAATTGTCTGTCGAAGAAGGCTTTTGATTGCAGGAGGTAATAATTATCGCCATACCAACAATAAATGTAAATGATCTCATAACAATTTTTTTAAGTAATGATTTTAATAAAATTCAACTTATAAATGTAATGGTTTGATGTTAAATTATTGAAATTATTCATTGCCTGTTGCGTTGCCTTCATTTGATGAAACGGCTCTGAAAGAAAAATTTCTTTGTGTAATATAACTGAACAGCACCACGAAAACGCTTGTGATGATTTTTGAAAAGGTTGGCCACCAGTGAAATTCTTCAATAAATAATTTCAGGAAAAAATAGTTAAGCGCAATGCATGCAACAACAATTAAAAAATACCGGAATACCTGTATGCGCTTTTTTGTTTGTGTTTGCTGCCACACTACATAACGGCTTAAATAAAAGCCAACGGGGAATGAAGCACAAAAAGCAATAAGAAAAGCAAATATGTATGGGCTTATTGCAAATGAACCAATGTAAACAATTTGTTTGTGCAGAAAATAATTGTATGAAACAGTGAAGATAAAAATATCAAAAAGCATGTTAGCGCCGCCGCAGGCCGCATAACGAAAAGTTTGCAGCGGCATAAATTTTTTAAACAAAGGATAGAACGCATCCACAACAGCTAAAACAATTTTACGTATAAATGCGTGCAGTTTTTGCATGGCCGCTGCGAAGATAATTTTTATTGCAAATGCTAAATTTCAAAATGCAGATTTAAGAAGAATTTATAGCCCGTCATTACATTATTTTTGCGCTATAGTTTGTTATGAGCCTTGTAAACGATATTAAATTAACAACAAAAAAAGCAGTTGATGTATTATATGAAACATCAATTGATGAAACGGGTATAACTGTTAGCCTTACCAAACCTGAATTTGAAGGCGATTATACAATCGTATTGTTCGCCTTGCTGAAACCGCTTAAAAAATCTCCTGATGTTTTAGGCAACGAGCTTGGAAATTACCTTCTTAAAAATCATAGCGATCTTTTTCATTCATTCAATATTATAAAAGGATTTTTAAATCTTGTAATTGCAGATACCTGCTGGGTTAATTTCCTCTCAAAAAATTATAACAACACAAATTTTGGGAAACAAAACATCAGCCATAAAAAGATAATGGTTGAATATTCTTCGCCCAACACAAATAAACCTTTGCACCTTGGTCATTTAAGAAATATTTTTTTGGGATGGAGCACGGCAGAATTATCAAAAGCAACAGGTAACAACGTTATTAAAAGTTGCATAGTAAATGATCGCGGCATTCATATTTGTAAAAGTATGATAGCCTGGCAACGGTTTGCAAATAATGCAACGCCGCAATCCACGCATACAAAAGGCGATCATTTTGTGGGCGATTACTATGTGAAGTTTAACGATGAATATAAAAAGGAAATTGAAACGCTTATTGGTAAAGGAGTTGAAAAAGAAATGGCTGAAAAAGAAGCGCCGATAATGAAAGCAGCTCAGCAAATGCTGGTAGATTGGGAAGCTGGAAAGCCTGATGTGATTGAGCTTTGGAGCATGATGAACAGCTGGGTATATGAAGGTTTTGCAGAAACATATAAAAAGATAGGGGCTGATTTTGATAAGATTTATTATGAAAGCCAAACCTATATCCTTGGTAAAAATTTAGTGGAAGCAGGTTTAGAAAAGGGCATTTTTTATAAAGAAGATGATGGCAGCATTTGGATTGATCTGACTGCCGATGGATTGGATAAAAAAATTGTTCGGCGCAAAGATGGAACTGCTGTTTATATAACGCAGGATATTGGCCTGGCTGTTGATAAATATGAAGAATATAAAATTGATGAAAATATTTATGTAGTAGGGGATGAGCAGAATTATCATTTTAAAGTGTTGAAACTGATATGCCAAAAAATGGGCTTGCCTTCAGCGAAAGGTATGTATCATTTAAACTATGGCATGGTTGAATTGCCTTCAGGAAAAATGAAAAGCCGCGAAGGAACCGTTGTGGATGCAGATGATATTGTTGCTGAAATGATAAACATAGCGAAGCAAAAAACAGAAGAGCTTGGCAAGGTGAAAGATTTTAACGATGAAGAATTAATTGATTTATATGAAACGATTGGCTTAGGTGCTTTAAAGTTTTTTTTACTGCGTGTTGATCCTAAAAAAAGAATGGTTTTTAACCCCGAAGAAAGTATAGATTTTCATGGATTCACTGGTCCCTTTGTTCAATATACTTATGCAAGAATTAAAAGTGTGCTGAGAAAGATGGTTATAGCTCATGGTTCATGGTTCATGGAAAATGCAGATGCAAACTATGAACTATCAGCTATGAACTATGAACTTTTATTTCCGCTTGAAAAAAATCTTCTCGTTCAACTTGAACAGTTTCCGACAATTGTTGCGGAAGCTGCAGTATATTTTGATCCGTCAAAAATTGCACTGTATGTTTTCAATCTTGCTAAAACATTCAGCTCATTTTATACAGAACATTCAATTGCGGGTGCGGAAAGTGAAGAAAAAAAATATTTGCGTTATATGATCTCGCAACAAACTGCAAACATTATTCAAACAGCAATGCAATTATTAGGCATAAAAGTTCCGGAGAGAATGTGAGCTCGCTGATAGTTCATGGATCATAGCAAATAGTAGAGCCAACTATTATTACAAATTAATTATGAACTATTAACCATGACCCATGATCTACAACTAATTCTTTGGCCTGTCTGCCGGATCAACCTCACAATATTTAAAAGCTCCATAGCCTTTACCATCAGCCGTTTTTTTGCATGGCGGGGGTAACATTTTATAAGAATCGGGTTCTGCCAAAATAGTATCCGCATCAAAGCCAGCATTGGCAATTGCCACACGAATATAATCAGCTGTTATGCGGTCTGGTAAAAACTGTATTTTTAAAATGCCATTCCGTAAATCCATTTTCCATTGCAGAATACCTGCATCGGTATTTGGTCCTTTTTCACGCACTAAATATTGATTTAATTTTTGCTCACATTCCCAGCATTTTAATTGCGGAACTTTTATCGTAGCCCATTGCGCTTTTGTTTGCATAACCTGTGCATGCACGTTTACAGCAAGAAATAATAAAATAATGATTAAGCTATACTTCATGTAAATAAAACTAAAGTAATTAAAATTTATTGTTGATGATTGAGATAAGAACGAAGGATTTAAGTTTAATAACCTTTTAAACTGAAATTAAGATTGCGCAGCACTTCAATTACAGAGTAGTGTTTACAATTGAAGTGTTTTTACGCAATCACGGGTGCTTTAGGTTTTTATAACGGACTGCCATTTATCGGGATGTGTGCGCCAATTAAGTAGTAGCTGTTCCGTTTCAGCAGAAACTATATTCTTTTCTATGGCCAATTCTATTAGTGCAGTATAATTAGTTAATGAAACAAGTTCTACATCTGCTTTTTTAAAAGCCTGTTCTGCCTCTTCAAAGCTGTAATTAAAAATGGAAATCATGCCAATAACCTCAACACCGGCATTACGCAAAACTTCAACAACCTGCAGACTGCTTTTGCCTGTTGATACAAGGTCTTCAACCACCACAGCTTTTTGTGCTGCCTCATAAAAACCTTCAACCTGGTTGCCTAAGCCATGTTCTTTTGGCTTGGGACGAACATACACAAACGGAAGCTTTAACTGGTCTGCTGCCATTGCGCCCCATGCAATACCGGCTGTAGCAACGCCGGCCAATAATTCTGCATCGGCAAAGTGTTCAAAAATTATATTGCTCATTTCACTTTTTATAAAATCACGCAGATAAGGAAAAGAAAGCAGTTTGCGGTTATCGCAATATATCGGGCTTTTCCATCCGCTTGCCCATGTAAAAGGCTGTTCAGGATTTAATTTAACTGCCCCCGCCTGCAATAATTTTTCAGCAATTATCTTTTCATTTTTCATGCTGCGAAGATATTATTGAGATTGTGGATTGTAGATTGCGTTCTAAAATTTTTTTATGCGAAAAATAATTGCTGCAGGCGGATTGGTATTGAATGATAATAAAGAATTATTAATGATCTTCCGGCGTGACAAATGGGATTTGCCAAAAGGAAAATTAGATGACAATGAAAAAATTAAAGATTGCGCCCTGCGTGAAGTAAAAGAAGAAACAGGTTTAAAAAACGTAAAACTTGAACAATTTTTGGGCTCAACGTTTCATGAATATTTTGATGAATATTCCAACCAGGATATTGTAAAAGAAACACATTGGTTTAAAATGCACGCAAGCAGCGACCAGCCATTAATTCCGCAACAGGAAGAAGATATTGAGATAATTGAATGGGTGAATGAAAATGATATTTCAGAAAAGTTGAAAAACAGTTATGCGAATATCATTGAGATAATTGAAGTGCTGAAAAAAGGCAGTGTTTAAGGAATATTGTGCGAAAAAAATAAAGCTTATTACTTACTTTTTCTCAAAGATTCAATAACCACTTCAGGTAAAAATGGAGAAGCATCGCCGCCGTTGCGCAAAATATCTCTTACAATAGTGGAAGCGATAGAAGTATATTTTGGTTCGCAGGTTAAAAAAACAGTTTCAATACTTGCATCTAAAGTGCGGTTGGCATCTGCAATAGCTTTTTCATATTCAAAATCGCTTACGTAGCGTATGCCGCGCAAAATAAAATCTGCTTTTATTTCCCTGCAATAATTTATTGTAAGTCCTTCATAAATTGAAGCTGAAATTCCGGGCTCATCTTTAAAAATATCTTCAAACCATTTTAATCTTTGCTCTGCAGAAAACATTGGTGTTTTAGTCGAATTTTTTCCAACGCCAATTACAATTTTATCAAACAAAGGTTTTGCACGAATAATTATATCAACATGTCCTAACGTTACCGGATCAAATGTGCCGGGAAATAAACAGATGCTCATTAAAAATTAAAAATTAAAAATTAAAAATGTCAATTCGTTTGCGGGCTTAATAAATACAAAACCGCCATGCGTACTGCCACACCATTTTCAACCTGGTTTAAAATTATTGAATATGGCCCGTCAGCAATATCGCTGTCTAATTCAACACCACGGTTAATTGGCCCCGGGTGCATGATCACGATTTCTTTATCCAGGCTATCAAGCAAATTTCTTTTAATGCCATAAGCCAGATTGTATTCCCGCAACGAAGAAAATAATGGCTGGTTCTGGCGCTCCAGTTGAATGCGTAAAACATTTGCCACATCACACCACTGCAAAGCTTCTTTTAAATTGTAAGTTACATGCACATTAAATGCTTCCTGTAAATATTTTGGTATAAGTGTTGGCGGGCCGGCAACTGTAATTTCAGCACCCATTTTTGTAAGCAAATAAATATTGCTGAGTGCAACACGACTGTGCATAATATCACCAATAATTGCCACTTTTAATCCTTCAAGTCTGCCGGTTTTTTCCTGCATAGAATAAGCATCCAGCAAGGCCTGTGTTGGATGTTCATTTATTCCATCCCCGGCATTTACAATTGCAGCAGGAATATGTTGCGCTAAAAAATGCGGGGCCCCGGATGCGCTGTGCCGCATCACCACCATATCCACTTTCATACTTAGAATATTGTTCACAGTATCTAACAAAGTTTCTCCTTTTGCAGCCGATGATGTGCCAGCTGCAAAATTTAATACATCGGCACTTAATCTTCTTTCTGCAAGCTCAAAAGAAAATCTTGTACGTGTTGAGTTTTCATAAAAAAGATTTACAATAGTTATATCTCTTAATGAAGGAACTTTTTTTACAGGTCTTTGTAAAACTTCTTTGAATTGGCTGGCGGTAGAAAGAATTAACTGAATATCTTCTTTGGAGAGATCTTTTATACCAAGCAGGTTTTTAGACGAGAGTCTCATTAAAAAGCGAAGATAAATGAATTAAGAAACAAATTTCAAAATACAAATCTCAATACATTTAAAAATAAACCTTTAACTGTGTTTTAAAAAGTCTTAAGTATAATTGGGTTGGCTTTTGAATTTTGATTTTTATTGGCTATCCGTGTATATCAACCTTTAGATGCAACCACATAGAAACATAGATACATAGGAAAACGCATAGAAGAAACCTATGTGAAATCTATGATTGCTATTGTGTCTATGTGGTTCAAATTAACTATTGGTTGCTTCATGCGGACAATCAATTAATTTTTTATTCCAAAACCACTTCATCGGTTCCATAATTTTCTTTCCACCGTACAAAAACTTTTTGAGAAGAAAAAGTATCAATAGCGCGGCCAATATAATCTGCCTGTATCGGTAATTCGCGGCTAAATCGGCGGTCAATCAACACGCATAATTCTACCTTGCTAGGTCGGCCAAAATCAATCAATGCATCCAGGGCAGAACGTATTGTTCTTCCCGTCCATAAAACATCATCTATGATAATAATATTTTTACCGGCAGTGCTAAATGGTATGTAGGTTGAATTAGCAAGTTTCAGTTCCTTGCGTATATCATCTCTGTAAAAAGTTATATCCAGTTTCCCGTATAAAATTTTTTCCGCAGGTAACAACAATTTCAATTCGTCCACCATACGGTCGCTTAAAAAAATTCCTCTTGGCTGTATGCCGATAAGCACAGTATTTTCCAGGCCAATATGATTTTCTAAAACCTGGTGCGCCAGCCGTTTTACGGTTAGCCCTATTTGTTTTTGTGTAAGTATTGATTTCAACAGCGTGAGTTTATTGGAACAAAATAAAGATATAGATAAAAAGCTTAAGACGCTGAAGCTTTAATAATACCCGCATAAAAGAAGCGGAAGCTGTTTCATTCTTACAGTAATATTCTTACAATAAATTCCATTCAATATTAAATTTTTCTGCAAGCTTTTTTAAATCATCACTTATACTTTCAACAACAGGAATGCCTTCTTTCATTCTTATCAATTCCATTTCTCTTTCAGGGTCGCCGGGAACCAATACTTTTTCATAACCATCTGCAGGTTTTGCATTTCTAAACCGCTCAATCCAATTGTCCATGTGATGTTTAAATTCATCTGCAGGCCTGAATGCATCAATACGCATTGCGCCAAAAAAATGTCCAAGGCCTTTGCCCGGCATGTTTTCAGGCATCGGCACATACGCCGGGAATGGCGGCGCCCATGGCCCGTAACTTGCCCCGCTTAACACAGCAGAGAAAATATCAACAATACTTCCTAATGCATAACCTTTATGCGAGCCATGTTCACGATCGCTGCCCAACGGCAATAATGCACCTCCGGTTTTTAATTCATTTGCATTGGTGGAAGCATTGCCTTCTTTATCCTGCACCCAACCCAATGGTGCATCTTCGTTTTTTCTTTGTAAAATTTCCAGCTTGCCATTTGCTGCAGTTGTTGTTGCAAAGTCCGCGACAAACGGCGGTTGCTCACCTGCAGGAATAGCAACTGCAATCGGGTTTGTTCCCAACATTCTTTCAATACTAAAAGTTGGTACAACAAGAGCGCTGGCATTCGTCATTGCAATACCGATCATATCTTTTTCCAAAGCCATCATTGCATGATAACCTGCAATACCAAAATGATTGCTGTTGCAAACACTTACCCAGCCTGTTCCAACTTTTTCTGCTTTATCAATTGCAATTTGCATCGCATGTGGAGCAACAACCAAACCTAAACCTGCATCGCCATCAACAACTGCAGTAGAAGGTGTTTCATATTTAATGTGAATGTTGGGTTTGCTGTTAATTCTGCCGGCTTCCCATAAACGCACATAACCCGAAAGTCTTGCCACGCCATGGCTGTCTATTCCGCGAACATCAGCACCTAATAAAGCTTTGGCTGCTGTAGTTGCGTCATCATTATTGCAACCAATTTGTTTAAAAATGGCATAAGTAAAATTGTATAAAGATTGATAAGAATAAATTGCATCCATCATGCAAATTAAAAATCAGTTTTAATATTATTGGTTTTATATATCAGCAAACTAACAAGTATAATTATAATGAAAAACGGCCGCCTTTCCGGGCAGCCGTTCTAATAAGAAGCGCTTAAAGCGTTTGATTATTATTTCACTTTATTGAACGGAATAAGTTCCGGTTAAAAAGTTTACATCAATTGTATATGTACCATCTGATGATGGAGCAGGTGTATTACTTCCCGGAACATCATTATCGTAAAGTATGGTGCCGCCGGTAGCACTTGTTCCACCATATTTATGATCCCATGAGCCATTTACAGGCAGGAATAAATATGATTTTCCTCCGATCAATGGTAATGTAATCTTAAATTCGGAATTACTTATTTGGGTAAACTGTTGATCAGGTGCCGGCACAGGATTAGCCCAGCCTCCTGCTGTTGCATCGCCGACGATATATAAATTTGATGGTACTGGTGTAACGGTATAGTTGTTTGTAATAAAATTTACTACAATCTTATATAGTCCGGCTGTTGCTGGTGTTGGCGTATTTGAACCGGGTACGTCACCATCTGCTAACAATGTTCCACCGCCTGCTTCAGTACCATCAGTGGCTCCTCCATATTTATGATCCCATGAGCCATTCACAGGCAGGAATAAATAGCTCGAAGGTGGGGCATTCAGTGTTGTTACAATAGCAAATATACCCGGGCTTATTTGCGTGAATTGTTGTGAAGGTGTCGGCACAGGATTGCTCCATCCACCTGCCGTTGCATCACCCACTATATACAAACTGGAAGGCACAGGCACCGGTGTTACGGAGTAACTATTGGTTTGAAAGTTTACGACGATTTTATAAAGCCCTGCTGTTGCAGGCCCGGGGGTATTTGAGCCGGGTACTGCTCCGTCTTTCAGCAATGTACCACCGGTCGCACTGGCTCCTCCATATTTATGATCCCATGAACCATTTACCGGTAAAAATAAATAACTGGCAGGTGCAGCGTTAAGATTTACAATAATGCTGAATGAATAGGCATCAACTTTTGTGAATTGCTGAGACGGAACAGGCACAGGATTAGCCCATCCGCCGGGCGTAGCATCGCCAACTATATATAAGTTATCAGGCACAGGCACATACGTTGTAACATTTATTGTAACCGGATCTGAATAAACCAGTGGATTGGTATATGAAGCTCCGAGATAACTAACAACTCTGAACTGAATATCTTTTGTTGAACCTCCAAGAATTCCCAAATTAATGATTGCAAGATTCAGATCGTTTTCAATAAGCGATGCGTTTAATGCAGTTCCATATTTAAAAACCTGCGGATTTGAAAAGTCACCACCTGCTGTATCAACTTGCAAGGCATAATCTATTTCATTGCTTCCATAATTGCTCGCATTCCAGCTAAAAGACACGGCTTCGCCGGATCCATTTGTTAAACTTAATGTGATTGGATTGGTTGATGATGGCGTAAGCGTAATAGGAACAAGATAAGGCGTCATCGTTACCGTTACAACATTAGATTGATATTGCTCATTGTTGTTGGCATAAGAAGAAGTAACCCTTATATCTACACTGAAGGCCGTTCCCGGGGTAAAACCAAAATTGGCCAGCATATTATTTAACTGGGCACCTGTAAATGAAAGGCCCAATGGTCCTTCCACTTCAAAACTCATTGCGTTAGCAAAATTCCTTCCTGTTGAATCCATTTCCACCACAAATTTTTGTGTGGCAGAATCGGTAGCATAATTTGGCGACGTCCAGGTAAGGTTAAGTACCGGTTTAGATGAATCTGTTGCGTTAGGTGTTATGGTTGTTACATCACTGCTTAATGTAACGGCAGTGCCATTTTTATAAAACGGCAGCTTATCCATTTTCGTGCAGGCAGCAAAAACTAAGACTGCACTCATCATTATCAAAAATCCTTTAGAAATATTTTTCATTGTATTAGGAATTAAGCGTTATTGTTTGGTTAAGGTGAACTTCCCCTTTTGAAAATCAACGTCAATTAAATAGGAACCACTTACTAATGGTGCCCGGATATTACCTCCATTAAAAACGAAATCTGTTCCAAAAGTAGTTGGATCTCCGGATGGCTGCTCATCTTTTACACTCCATTGCTGGTCCCATGAACCATTGGTTTCAATAAATTTATATTCACCATCACCAATCAATTGTGTGGTTATTGTATATTCTGTTGAACTTACCTGCTGAAATTGCTGACTGGGTACGTTGGTTTCCGCGATTGGATTGTCCCAACTCCCTACTGCGCTGCCCACTATAAAAAGTGTTCCTAATGCAGGAGGCGTTACCTTAGGTGGGATGGAATAAGCAGTTGTACTATATTGAACTGAATTTGAAATGAGTGGTACCGAACCGTTTACCAAACTCGATTTAATTTTAAATTCCAGCGTGTGTTGCATGCTGTCCTGAAGATTAAGTTGGTTCAACATTATATCATTTAACTGAGAAGATATAAATGAATAACTTAGATTTTTGCTTACAACTATTTGATATGGTTTGGAAAAATCAGAGCCAGCTGTATCTATCATGATGTTGTAAGTAACATCTTGAGAACTGACTCCGGTAGAAAATTGATAATTCGGATTTGTCCAGTTAAGCGTTAAAATTGTTTTGTCAGCATTTAGATAACTGGCAGTATCAGCACCTGCAATTGTTGTTAGTACCGGAGGCGTACCACCTGTATATTGCACCTCACTTATATTTTTTTTACAGGAAAAAAGTATAAATAATAAGCTGAAAAAAACAGCACTTTTAATTAATTTATTCATAGTAATTTCTTTTTTAAATTAATAGCCTGGGTTTTGTTTTAAATTAGGATTTGAACTTAGATCAGTTGATGGAATTGGAAATAAATTGTACTTTGGATCTACAGCAGTACCGGATTGTACTCCACCTTTCCATGCCCATAGATAAGCACCTGTTGTAAATTCATTAAAGCGTATCAGGTCTGTTCTGCGGCAACATTCCCAAAACAATTCTCTTCCTCTTTCATCTAAAATAAAATTAAGTGTAAGATCATCGCTGGTAATATTACCTGAATTATTTCCGTAGGCTCGGGTACGCAATTGATTGATATAGCCTAATGCAGTTGCTTTATCTCCACCATCGCCATTTCTTAAAACGGCTTCTGCATAGATCAAATAAATTTCTCCTAATCTAAATAATGGAAAATCAATATCAGAAAAATTACCTTGCGGATCTGCATGCGGTGCAGGGTCACCGGTTCTTGTTACATTTCTGAATTTGCTTGTTGAATAACCATCTGCTGATACATCCAGCAGGTTGGTCATAATTAAATTTTGCCCGCTTGTATAAAATTGTCCGCGTTGATCTCCGGGAGCAAATAAACCCACAAATTGCTGCGTTATTCTTGCACAATTCCACGTTCCGTTAGTGCCTGAAATGCTTCCCGGTACACCTGCCGGTGCATGCGCCAACAAGGTGGTGCCACCATAAGTTTGCGTGTATGTACCATCGTATGGTATGGTCAAAATAAATTCATCAGTGTTCAGGTTATTATCTGCAAGCATCAGCTCCGTATAGTCAGGGTGCAAAGTATAACCGGCATCAATTATTTTTTTACAATAAGTAATGGCATCGGTATATCTTGGCTTGCCTGTATACACCTCAGCATTTAAATATATTCTTGCAAGCAAAGCCCAGTCTGCGGCCACATCAACCCTTCCATATTCATTTGCTTTAGGTGAAACGAGACCAGGCTGAATGGCGATTAATTCTGAATCTATATAATTAAAGAGATCGCTCCTGTTTATTTGTTTGGGTATGCCTACGCCAATTGGATCTTTTTCTGTAACAAAAGGCGGGTTGCCAAACAGATCCATCAATACCCAGTATTGATAAGCTCTGAGAAAACGTGCTTCTGCAACATAATGATGGATGTTATCAGCATCAGCACCGGTAATTCCACGTGATGCTAAATTATCATCAGATGATTGTCTTATAAAATCATTAATTAAAGTAATCTGGAAAAAAGACCGATAATAAGCACCCGCAACAGTTTGATTGATTGATGACCATGACATTTGATGAATACCTAAAGGATCTGTATTACCATGATATGTCCATCCGGCTTCATCTGTACTTAAGCATTGCAGATACCACATGCCTCTTAAAAAATCCGTGTTGCCTTCATCTGAAAGTATTTCTGGTGGAATATCAGGGCTTCCGCCCCAGCCACCACCGGAATTATTGCCAACATTGCCCGGCATGGCCATAGCAAGATAAATTTTAGCCAACGCTTCTTTATAACCTTCGGGTGTGCTGTACACCTGGTCTGCAGTAATATCATTGGTTGGTTTCAGATCAAGCTTTTTTGTACAGCTTGAAATAATCGCTACAAATAAACCTGAAGCCAGCAATAGTTTAAAAATATTATTTTTCATATTAGTATCTTAATTTACGATTTTTTAAAAATTAAGGTTTAAGCCCAACGCATAAATTCTTGGCCTTGGATATAAATTATTATCAACACCGTTACTAATTTCAGGATCAAGCCCTGAATAGTTTGTAATAACAAAAACATTCTGAACAGTGGCATTTAAACCAAGGGTTGCTTTGTTTTTGAATATTTTTCCAACGTTATATCCAATATTCAAATTATCCATTTTTAAAAAAGAAGCATTCTCTAAATAATAATCGCTTAGTAATTGCTGGTCTGTTGTTCCTTCAAACTGTGTAGTTAAATAATTAGTGGAAACATTAAACGGTATTGCACTGCCTATAACCTGGTTAAGCCTGCCATTATTACTGTAAATATTATTGTACACATAATTATCGAAGCTTGCTCTTAAAACAAAACCGAAGCTCCAGTTTTTGTAAGTAAGGTTTGTTGAGAAACCTAAGAATACATCCGGATCTGCATGTTTGCCTTTGTACTTGTCATCTTCATTTATAATTCCATCGCGGTTTACATCTTCAAACAAACCTTCAATAGGTTTTCCATTCTGGTCGTATATCTGGTGATATAAATAAAATGTATTCTTGCTGCCACCTACTGAATTTATAAAAGCAAAACCCTGGCTTCCTGCAATATTTGTTTTTGGAAAACCTATATAAGAAGTATCATCAGGAATTACAGTAAGATTGGTGATGGTGTTTTTATTATATGTATAATTGAAATTTACATCCCATGTAAGGTCTTTACTTTTTATTGGCTCTACATTCACGTTAAATTCCACGCCTTCGTTTTTCATATTTCCAACATTCGCCACAATAAATGCAGAAAAATTGGTGCCTGCAGGTTGCGGAATATTATTCAACAAATTACTTGTTTTCTTTAAATAATAATCAATGCTACCGGATATGCGGTTATGTGCAAACCCATAATCTATACCCACATTTGTAGTAGCAGTTTGCTCCCATTTCCTGTTAGCATAAAATCCACCTGGTCTGAATCCCTGGTAATATGTATCTCCAAACTGGTATGATGCAGTACTGGCACTGCTTGCATAATAAGATAAATAATCATAATTACCAATGCCATCCTGCTGGCCTGTAACGCCATATCCTAATCTTAATTTAAGGTTTGAAACCACGTTGCTGTTCTTTAAAAAATCTTCATTGCTTGCGCTCCATGCAAAAGCAACGGAAGGAAATAATCCCCAGCGGTTAGACGGTGCAAACCTTGAAGAACCATCACGACGTATAGTAGCAGTTAATAAATATTTATCAGCATAAAAATAATTGGCTCTTCCAAAGAATGATATTAATGTATGCTCAGGTTTATCAAATGGATATTGCGGTTTTGTGATAGTATCGCCTTGTGCATTTAAATCAGCATAATTGTAATTTGTAGTAAGGTAATTATTATAAGAATAACCCGCAAGCACATCCACATGGCTTTTTATAGAAGTAATATCTTTTGTATAGTTTAAGTAAAACTCAAGCAGTGTATTTGATTTTGTTTGCTTGTAATAATCATTTCTGCCACCTCTTTTATAATCTATGGCCGAACTATCAGAAACTACTCTTGTTCCATGTGCTTTTGATACATCATACCCTAAGTTAAGGTTGGCATGTAAGTCAGGCAGAAAATGAAATTTATAATCCAATTGTAAGTTGCCAATACTTCTTTGTGCGCTGCTGTTATCTTCATAATCATTTAATAAAGCAACAGGATTTGCAACCGGGTTTCCAAGGGTGTTGACGCCGGCTATAGTATACCCATTATAACTTTTATCGCCGGAATACACGCCCAATGTAGGATTAAAACTTATGGCAGAACCAATTGCACCCTGGTTGCCAAACCTTGTATCTTCTGCGCTGCCCTTTAAGTTTAAATCAATTTTTAAATGATTGTCAAACAAAACCGGGTTAAGCACAAAGGCTAAAGATGTTTTTTGAAAATTGTCTGTTTTTAAAACCCCATCCTGGTTTGAATAGCCAAGCGAAATTCTATAAGGCAACGCTTTTACTCCACCACTTACACTAATATTATTATTAGTTCCGAATGCAGTTTGATAAATAAGATCCTGCCAGTTAGTATTCGTAGTTCCTAACGCAGCTTTTTGTTCATCCGTTCCATATTGGTTAACTACATCGCGAAACTGGCTTGCATTTAAAACAGCAACATGGTCTGTAACTTCAGAAAGAGAATTCACAGAACTAAAATCAACCTTTAATGCACCCGTCTTTCCTTTTTTCGTTGTAATGATAATTACGCCATTTGATGCACGTGTACCATAAATAGCTGCTGCTGATGCATCTTTCAAAACAGTGAACGATTCAACATCATTCGGATTAATAAAACTTAAATTATTGCCGGCGCCTGATATCTGGTCGTTATCCAAAGGCACGCCGTCTATTACTATCAGCGGATCATTGCTGGCACTTAAGGAAGAGCCACCGCGTATTCTTATTGTACTTCCTGAACCTGGCTGGCCGCTGTTTGAAATAACAGAAACTCCGGGCACCTTGCCTGCAATTAATTGTTCAGGTGTTGTAATTACACCCTTCTGAAAATCTTTTTGAGTAACCGTTGCAACGGAACCGGTAAGATCTCTTTTCCTGCTTGTGCCATAACCTATTACTACAACTTCGTTTAAAGAACCATTGGATTGGGCTAAAGAAATGCTCAGGCTTTCAGAACCGATAGCCACTTCTTTACTTCCATAACCAACAGATGAAATAATAAGTGTTGTTGCATTATTGGGCGCAGTAATGGAAAATCTTCCATCACTTGTTGTTTGTGTCCCGGTTTTTGTACCTTTTACCGTAACTGTTACCGCTGGCAATGGTGCTTTGCTCGCCGAATCAGTAACAAAACCCGAAACAACTCTTTGCGCAAAAGCAGTTGCACCCAAAATTAAAAAGAGTGTAACACTCAAAAACAGCCGTCGAAAGTTCATAAATGTACTTTTGATTTGATTTAATTAAATATTCAAACTATTTAGTGATGGTTATAAGCCTACCAGTTTTATATCTGCAAAACAGTATACAACTTCCTGCTATCCTATAATTTTTTTAAATGAAAATGGAAAAGGCACACAATCATAAAATGCAATCGTCTATAAATGCAATCGTCTATTATATCAACACCTGGCAAAACGCAAATGTGTAATTGTTACACTTCTAAAACAAAATTTTTTTAACAAATGTTGCATTGGTTTAAAAAAAAATTAAAACTTATGCAATCGTTTACATAAAGGTTATTTCTTTTTTTAAAATTGCAAAATTTTTTTTTACACTAAAAGATTTATGTTTGTTATGATATTTTTTTTTGCGCTGCATCATTTAAAAGAAGGCTTTTAAAGTAAACGATTGCATAATATGCAGAAACCTGCTACTATTTTAAGCATAGCCAATGAATTGAATATTACCGCGGCTACTGTATCAAGAGCTTTGCAGGATCATCCCGGCATAAGCCATTCTACCAAGCAATCTGTACTTCAGGTAGCCAATAGGCTTAACTATAAAAGAAACAGGATTGCATCTTCATTGCGCTCGGGAAAAACGCACACCATCGGCGTTATTATTCCCGGTGCTGATACAAACTTTTTTGGTTCGGTTGTTCACGGCATAGAAAAATGCGCCAACGATAAGGGATATAATGTGCTGCTGTATCAATCAAACGAAACGCATGCACATGAAATAAAAGGTATAGAAACTTTCCTGGCTGCCCAGGTTGATGGTATTCTTGTTTCAGTGGCAAAAGATACTGTCAGCTATACGTATTATGAAGAATTAAAAAAGAAAAAAATCCCCATTGTATTTTTTGATCGTGCCGATGATAATGCCGGTATTTCTTCTGTTGTAATTGATGATTACAAAGGCGCTTATATTGCAACAGAACATTT
>JABDGW010000049.1 GCA_013285855.1 Bacteroidota bacterium | reverse complement strand
TGCTAAAAAATTTTTTATTAATAATTTTTGTGCAGGTAACTATTTATTCTTCGGCTCAATTAAAAAATATTGATAGCCTGAAAAAAGTATTGCCCACTTTGCACGACAGTGCACGCATCGATTGCCTGAATGAAATTGTTTTTTATTATTTGAGCTTGAATAATGTTGATTCAATTAATCATTACTTAACCCCGGCTTATGAAGAATCAAAAAAGATAAATTATATTCATGGTATTGCACTATCTCTTTCACAAAAAGCCAGCATTGCAAATGATGATGGTTATAATCCCTACACACAAAAAACCATTACTGAATCTTTACAATGGTATCAATTAACTAATAATAAAAAATACATAGAAATTCCTTTTTACCAAATGGGTCGTGAGTTTTTTGCGCAAAGCAAATGGAATGAAGCTATCATTAATTTAAAGCAATGTTTTTATTGGGCAAAAAAATCAAATAAATATGATAGAATGCTTGGTGCAATTTCATTAATTGGCGAAGTTTATCGTGAAGGCAGCATGTATGATTCTGCATTTGAGGCATTTAAACAGGAACTTCAATTGGCGGAGCAATATAAAGACACCATTCGCATAGAAGGTGCGTTTTGCAACATCGGTGATTTATACAAGGCTATTGAAGATTATCCTACAGCTTTAACGTATTATGCAAAAGGCTTTAAAATTATAAAACCGCAGTATTTAACCATCTGGGATTATACCACGTATGCAGAATTATTCAGCCTCAATCATCAATACGATTCTGCATTATATTATTATAATTGTGTTGATTCAGCAAAAATAGAGATACACCTATTGCCGGTATATCTTGTGAGTAAGGGAGAATATTTTTTATTACAAAATGCGTATAATAATGCTTTAGATTATTTTTTGAAAGGGCTTGCATATTACCGCCAATTTAATAGCATCAATCAAATTAAACGTGCATTGCTTGATGTTGCAAAAGCTTATTTAGGAAAAAATGATAATACTAAGGCTTTGCAGTATGCAAGAGAAGGTTTAAATATATCATTACAAACAAAATCCAGGCAATACATCAGAGATGCATACCAAGTTCTTTATTCTGTTTATAACCGCCTGCATAAGACTGATAATGCCTATTTCTATTATCAGCAATATATAGTAATGAAGGATTTAGTATTGAGCGACCAGATAAAAGGAAAATTTGCAGCATATAGTTATGAACAAAAGATAGATGTTCTAAATAAAGAAGACCAATTGCAACAACATCAACTTAAACAAGCGAAGCAGCAAAAAATATTTCTGATAATCGGAATAGCAGGAATTCTATTATTTGGTGTTATTATTCTTCACAATACTCAATTAAAACGAAGAAATGAAAAAAATCTTCGGAAAATAGTTGAAAGCGAATTGCAGTTACAAAAGCTTGAAAGCGAAAAGAAACAAACTGAATTACAAAGCAAGGCATCGGAGCTTGAAATGCAGGCATTGCGCTCACAAATGAACCCGCATTTTATTTTCAATTCGCTTAATTCAATTAACCGCTTTATTCTCCAAAACGAAAGAGCACAGGCTTCAGAATACCTTACTAAATTTTCAAAGCTGGTACGGTTAATATTACTGAACTCACAATCTGCGTTAATACCATTAGAAAACGAATTGGAGTCATTAAGCTTGTATCTCAACCTTGAGTCGCTGCGATTTAATTACCATTTTGATTATAAAATTTCTGTTCCTAAAGATTTAGACATTTCAGCTTTACAGGTTCCACCACTTATTTTACAACCTTATGCAGAAAACGCAATATGGCATGGGTTAATGCACAAAGAAGAAAACGGGCAATTAGATATTGAAGTATCAGAGGAAAACAGTCAGCTGTATTTTAAAATAACAGACAATGGAATTGGAAGAGAAAAGTCAAAACTTTTGTCAAGCAAATCAGCTACTAAACATAAGTCAATGGGTTTGCATATTACAGAAAGCCGTATTGCAATTACGCAAAACATTGAAACAATTGGATCGCCTGTAACTATTAATGATTTAGTAAATGCTGATGGCAGCGCGGCCGGCACAGAAGTAATAATTAAATTACCTGTGATATATGATTAAAGCCATTATTGTTGATGATGAAGTTCATTGCCTTGACACGTTAACTATGCTGATAAGTGATTATTGTCCGCAGGTTGAAGTAACAGAACAATGCATGTCTGCAAAACAAGGAATAGAAGCTGTGGCAAAACACCATCCTTCATTAGTATTTCTTGATATTGAAATGCCCGTAATGAATGGTTTTGATTTTTTAGAACATTTTAAAGAAATTCCATTTGCTATAATTTTTACCACCAGTTACGATCAGTATGCCATTAAAGCCATAAGGTTTAGTGCACTGGATTATTTATTAAAACCTATTGACCCAAAAGAATTGATTGCTGCCGTACAAAAGGTTGAAGCTCAAAAATTTGTTCCATTAACAGAACAGTTTCAAATGTTGATAAAACAGATAAAAAATAAAGATGCCGACTTTAATAAAATTGCTATTCCAACATCAGAAGGTTTTGAATTAATTCCTGCCGATCAGTTAGTGAGGTGTGAAGCAGACGACAATTACACTCATATCTATTTAAAAAATAAAACAAAAATTATTGCATGCCGAAGCCTGAAAGAAATGGAAGAGCAACTAGAAAAATTTTCTTCATTCATAAGAGTGCATCATTCTTATATTGTCAACTTAAATGAAGTACAAAAATATATTCGTGGAGAAGGTGGTTATTTAGTAATGAATGATAACACAACCGTAAATGTTTCCCGCAGCCGCAAAGAAATGCTGATAAAAAAATTACAGCATTAAAATATTGAAAGAATTATAGTGATATATTTAAATTCTGTAAATAAGCAAGAGAGCTGTTTCTATAGCTCTCTTGCTTGCATATCCTTTAATGAATCCATGAATTCTTTTTACTTAATCAGTATCATTTGTTTTGTATCAATCAGTCGTCCATACACAATTAATGAATATTGATAAGCACCCGATGCAAGTGTTGAAGCATCAACTGTAACATTGCCTTTATTAACCGGTTATGTGGAAATTGCAGATGTGCAATTAACTGGAGATACTGCTTGGACACTAAATTATCTTCCAATGAGCTTTCACTGGGGTCAGTCGATGACACTTTGTTAATTTAGAAGTATCTTTTATACAATATGCAATTAACTTAGTCGGTGAGGCATTATTATAGTACTAATCAGATCACTAATTTCGCTGAAATTTGTATAAACACTGGCATAGTCACTTTCTGGAATAATTTCTAAAGATCGAAACAGTTTTAAAAATTAACCGATTTTTAATTGTACGGAAAATAACCGTACATTTGTAATTATAAAAGATTTATGAAAACAATTGAAAAGGCTCGATTTGATACTCGATTACCCAGAGAGCAAAAAGAATATTTTGAATATGCAGCCAACTTAGGTGGCTTTAGAAACTTAACTGAGTTTATTGTTTTTTCTGCTAATCAGCAAGCAACTAGAATTGTGGAAAGTCATAATACAGTGTTAGCATCAAAAAAAGATCAGGCTGTTTTTTTTGATGCGATCATGAATCCTCAAAAACCAAATATAAAGCTTAAAAAAGCTGCTTTGCGTTATAATAAAGCAACAGCAAACAAATGAGCTATTTAACTACTGCCTTAGATTCATCGCACGATAAGAAAAACTTTGCTTGCGGGAAAGAGCTTCTAGACAATTATCTACATACACAAGCAAGACAAGATGTAAAACGAAAACTATCAGCTTGTTTTATATTGAGTGAGGGAAAGGCAATAAAAGGATATTATACTTTATCAAGTACAACAATACAAAGAGATTTACTTCCTCAAGAAATTATTAAAAAACTTCCTCCATCGTATAAAGATTTACCAGCGACTTTGTTGGGAAGGTTAGCAATTGATATTCGCTATCATGGTCAAGGGCTTGGGGAACTTCTTTTAATAGATGCTTTAAAAAGAAGCTATGATACTTCTATAACTAGTATTGGTTCTATGGCAATAATTGTATATCCGATAGATGAAGATGCAGTTAAGTTCTATAAAAAATATGGATTTATTCTTTTACCTGATAGTGGCAAAATGTTCATTTCAATGGAAACGATTGCACAATTATTTTAAAAAAAGCTCACAGCACTACTTTTCCGAAGACCGGAATTAAGTCAAGAAAATAATGCTTAAGCCGCGGTTTTATTCACACCTTCTCGCACTTTCAAAATGAAAACTAAATTTCATTATGTTAGCTATAAAATGTCTAGCGATAGGGTATGTTTATAAATGATTCGAACTTGCTTTCAAATTCTGCGAAGCTAAAAACGGTTCTAAGTTTCCAATAAAGGTCGAAGTCTCGTTTCCAATTTGTTTTAATTTGTTTTTTAAAGTTTGAAGTTCACTGCTTAATCGTGGGGCTGATAACTTTTCCCAATCGCTCTCTAAAACATCAAAGACGGTTTGATAATATTCCGGCCAAGATAAAAGAAGTAAAATCACATCAAAATCAATTATATGAAGCATATCAAAATAACTTTTCATCAGCTCTGTTCGAAAGCCAATCTTAAGGAACAGGCACCTATTTATTACAGAATTTCTTTACAAGGCCAAAGTCCAATAAAAAGATCAACTGAACAAATAGATGGAATAAAGATGTGGAATGACAACCAAAAAGATAGTGAAGTCACAGCATCCAAAAGCCTATGAAATAAATAAAGCTTTATCAGATCTTCGTAACGAAATAGAATCTCTTTACATTCGGTCGAAAAAAGAAAGTAACGATGTTCGCATTTGTTTAATTCCTGAACTTGCTTTTGATTAATCGAAGTAATGCGTTTTGCCAACATGAAAGATAAAAATTTTATCAGCTTTTTATTTCTTCTGTTGTTTTTGTCACTTGGATCAAGTGCACAAAATTTTGTAACTGAAAAAAACAGCGGTGAAGATTTTCCAATCGTTACATCTTCAGGCGTTACTTCAATTTATGTTGATGAACATGACGACTGGCTGGTGCTTAAAGCAGCAGCGTTATTACAGAACGATATTAAATTAACAACAGGAAAGAAGCCTGAAGTTATCTCAATACTTCCATCCTATTCAAAAAATCTTATCATCATCGGAACTATCAATGGTTCGAAAACTATTGCTGAACTTATAAACCAGAAAAAATTAAATGTTGATAGCGTTCAAGACAAATGGGAAGCCTTTAAACTGCAAACAATAAGCAATCCAATCAAAGGCATAAAGAATGCATTGGTAATTGTTGGAAGTGATAAGCGCGGCGCAACTTATGGCACATTTACTTTATCAGAACAACTTGGTGTTTCGCCATGGTATTGGTGGTCTGATGTTCCTGTAAAAAAGAAAACCGAAGTGTATTTTAAGAATGGAGTTTATAATTATGGGTCACCTTCTGTAAAATATCGTGGCATATTTATTAATGATGAGGCTCCTGCTTTCACTGGCTGGGCGAAAGAAAAATTTGGCGGAGTAAATCATGTAGTATATGAACACATCTTTGAGTTATTGCTTCGCATGAAAGCAAATTATTTGTGGCCTGCCATGTGGGGCAATGCGTTTAATGATGACGATACACTGAATCCAATTCTTGCAAACAAATGGGGCATTGTAATGGGCACTTCGCATCATGAACCGATGTTGCGCGCACAGCAGGAATGGAAACGTTATGGAAAAGGCCAATGGAATTATGACAGCAATAAAGTAGTGTTGGATTCATTCTGGAAGAAAGGAATTGAAAACATGGATCATCATGAAAGTATTGTCACTATTGGAATGCGCGGTGATGGTGATATGCCAATGACACAAGGAACAGCTATTAATTTGCTTGAACGCATTGTTGCTGATCAACGAAAAATAATTGAAAATGTCACCGGCAAACCAGCCAGCGAAACTCCCCAAGATTGGGCTTTATATAAAGAAGTGCAGGACTATTATGATAAAGGCATGCGTGTGCCAGATGATGTTACCTTATTATTATGTGATGATAACTGGGGTAACATTCGCAGGTTGCCAAAACTTACAGATAAACCACGAAGCGGTGGTTACGGAATTTATTATCATTTTGATTATGTTGGCGATCCGCGAAATTATAAATGGATGAACACAAATAATATTGCAAGAGTTTGGGAACAGATGCATTTGGCCTATGAATATGATGTGCGACAAATCTGGATTGTAAATGTTGGTGACTTGAAACCGATGGAATTTTCGATCTCATTTTTTTTAGATTACGCATGGAATGTAAACAAGTGGAATGAAGATAATCTCAATGATTATTACACGCAGTGGTCATCAAAACAATTTGGATCAACTTATGCAAAAGATATTGGCAATATATTGAAAAAATATGCTCAATATGCATCAAGAAAAAAACCGGAACTTTTAGATGCAAATACATTCAGCATTGAGAATTATGATGAAGCAGATCGTGTTACAAACAACTGGAATAATCTCTTTAAAGAAGCTTCTAAAATTAATACTGAATTACCTGCCGAATATAAAGATGCTTATTTTGAGTTAGTATTACACCCAGTGGAAGCTTACGCCAATTTGCAAAATTTATATAGGGCTGTTGCGTGGAATAATTATTATGTGAAACAAAATAGTCCGCTAGCCAATAAGTATGCAGATGAAGCCAAACAATTCTACGTTAACGATTCAATAATTTCTGCTATCTATAATCATATAAATAATGGCAAGTGGAACCACATGATGGATCAAACGCACATTGGTTACACTTATTGGCAGCAGCCAGATCAACAAAAAATGCCGGAAGTAAACTATATTCAAACAGAAACAAAAACTTTGGATGATTCTTCTAAACATTATATAGTTGAAGACATAAGTTTAAGCGATACAATGCCAGGTACAGATATATCTTCTGAAAATATTATGAAAAACATTTTTCATGAATTGAATGGCTATGTTTCTATCGAAGCATCACACTATACAAATAAAAAAGATGCTCAAAACATTCATTGGAAAGTAATTCCAAACATCGG
Organism: Bacteroidota bacterium; assembly: GCA_013285855.1. Taxonomy (GTDB): domain Bacteria; phylum Bacteroidota; class Bacteroidia; order Chitinophagales; family Chitinophagaceae; genus Parafilimonas. The sequence goes on along the minus strand of JABDGW010000049.1, from coordinate 19,142 downwards.
CAGAGATGGTAATGGCATAACAACATTTCCTGTAACTGCATCAACACTAGCAATTAATACAAACACGCCGCGTTTGGAATATGATTTTTTCACTTATGATTCAGGCACATTCAAACTAAATGCATACTTTTCGCCAACACTTAATTTTCATGGTGATTCAACCGGGTTGCAATATGCTATTTCAATTGATGATGAACAACCGCAAATTATTTCACTCAACAAAAATGATCATGATGTAAAAGCATGGAGCGATTGGGTGGCGAACGACATCATCATCAAAACAACCAATCATTCAATTAAAAAAAATGGAAAACATACAATCAAATATTGGATGATTAGCCCTGCAGTTGTATTGCAAAAAATCGTATTGGATTTTGGCCGATTAAAACAAAGTTATCTCGGTCCGCAGGAAACAATTTATGATTTCAAAACAAATAAATAGATGATAAGACAATTGTCAATTATACAAACTGTTTTCAGCATTTTATTGATGGCATTGATGTTAAACATTCAAACAGCCTCAGCACAAAACACAACACCATCTTTAAAAGAAACGTTTAAAGACGATTTCTTTATCGGCACTGCTATAAATGCACAACAAATACAAGAAAAAGATTCTGTTGTTGATAATATCATCAAACAACAATTCAATGCTGTTACTCCTGAAAATTGTATGAAGGCTGAAATCATCGAGCCATCATGGAATAATTTCAATTTTGATTTAACTGATAAACTGGTTGCTTTTGCTTCAAACAACAATATCAAAGTAAATGCACACAATCTTATTTGGCATAGCCAGTTGCCGGCATTCATGTACCACATGCAAAGTGCAGACTCGGTAAAACAATATTTCGAACATCATATTACAACTGTTGCAAGCCGTTACGATGGAAAAGTGTATTCATGGGATGTGGTGAATGAAGCATTGAATGAAGATGGCACTTTGCGCAATTCAATCTTCTTGCAAAAACTTGGCGATAATTATATAGTGGATGCATTTAGGCTTGCACAGAAAGCATCACCGCATTCAAAATTATATTACAACGATTACAACATTGAGCAACCTGCGAAACGTGCAGGCGCAATTGCACTAATTAAAAAGATACAAACGGCGGGTGTACGCATCGATGGTGTGGGAATTCAGGGTCATTGGAGATATGATAACGTGCCGATGCTTGACATTGAAAAAAGTATAAAAGAATTTTCTGCGTTAGGCATTGAAGTAATGTTTACAGAACTTGATTTGGGCGTTTTAAAAAATCCATGGGATAATAATACTGCTGATGTAAGTGCAACATCAAAAGCTGATTCAACCATGAATCCATATAAAAACGGTTTGCCTGATTCTGTTGCACAAAAACAAGCAAAAGCGTATGCAGATTTGTTTGCATTATTTTTAAAATACAAAAACGTTGTAAGCCGCATAACATTTTGGGGCGTTAATGATGGTGAATCCTGGTTGAATGGCTGGCCAATCCCTGGTCGTACAAATTACCCATTATTATTTGATAGAAATTTTCAACCAAAGCCTGCGTTTTATAGTGTTATCGCAACCAAACAATAAATCATTTTTAAAACAAAACATATGAGTGCTGACGAACTGATTTTACCTGGAGAAACTGACGCTGCAAGTGTCGCCAAACAAACCTCGCCACACAAATTATCAGTGCTCGAAAAAGTTGGCTATAGTCTCGGCGATCTTGCAGCCAATCTTGTATTTCAAACGTTGGTTACCTACCTCGCTTATTTCTACACAGATATTTATGGTCTAAAGCCAGAACACGCTTCTATATTAATTCTTACAGTTGGTCTTATAGCTGCATTTGGTTTTAACCCTATTATTGGTGCGCTTGCAGATAGAACGATTTCGCGCTGGGGCAAGTTTCGTCCATGGATTTTATTCACCGCAATTCCGCTTGGCGTAGTGGCATTGCTCGCATTCAGCACTCCGCATTTTTCGTATGAAGGCAAAGTTATTTACGCAGTTATTACTTATAGTTTATTATTGTTGTTATATGCTGCCAACAATCTTCCTTACTCTGCATTAAGCGGCGTTATTACCGGCGACATGGGCGAACGAAACAGTTTATCATCTTACCGTTTTGTAGCGGTAATGTTTGCTCAGTTTTTTGTACAGGTTTTTATGCTCGCCATCATTGAATCTGCAGGTCATGGAGATAAATCACAAGGCATCGAAAAAGTAATGACATGGCTTGCAATCATCGGTATCATCATGTTGTTAATTACTTTCTTAACAACAAAAGAACGCATCATTCCAAAACCTGAACAACATTCTACTTTAAAAGAAGATTTGAAAGATTTATTGAAGAATAGACCATGGATAATTATGCTTGTATTAACACTGCTTGTGTTTATCACGCTTGCCATGAAAGGTGGTTCTTATGTTTATTATTTCAACAACTATGTTGACAAACAAAGCCTCACAACTTTCGTAAGTCCGATTGTTCATTTTCTTTCTAACATTGGCTTGAATTTTTTTGGCGAAGACCCCGTTTCAGCAGGCTTTGGTTTATTTAATGCAGGCGGAATTATTTTCATGATTGTCGGCATTACACTATCAAAAAAGTTTGCAGATAAATATGGTAAACGTGATGTGTTTGGCATTTGTCTTTTCATATCAACATTGTTCGTTTTCGCTTTTATTTTTTATTCACCGCAAAGTGTTAGGCTCATGTTTGCATCGCAAATTTTGCATGGTTTTTTTTATGGCTTAACCATTCCATTATTGTGGGCTATGATTGCCGATGTTGCTGATTACAGTGAATGGAAAAATAACCGCCGTGCAACCGCAATTATTTTTTCTGCAATGATGGTTGGATTAAAAGCAGGGCTTACACTTGGCAGTTCAATTCTCACATGGATACTTGGTTTATATCATTACGTTCCAAACAGCACAACGCAATCTCCAGAAACAATCCAGGGCGTAAAAATGTTAGTGAGCGTGTATCCATCCATTCCTTTTTTAATTGGCGCAGCGTTATTGTTTTTTTATGTCATCAACAAAAAAATGGAAGTAAAAATTGAACATGATTTGAAACAAAAAAGAACAGCATAAACAACAAGTTGTTTAAAGATGAAAATAATTATGATACCAGCAAATGAACCCATAGCATCGTTCCTTGCGTCGCACACTTGTACTGCATCTTTTCATGGCAGCAAACGTTTTCAACTTACAACTTATCACTCATAACTTATAACTTAAACATGCCCGAAGACAGCATACAACATATCAACTTCGATGAGCTAAATCAAAAAGCAATATCGCAGCCATTAGTAAAACATATTTACACAGCAGATCCGTCTGCGCATGTATTCAATGGAAAAATTTATATCTATCCTTCACATGATATTGATACAGGTGAAGCCTTTGATGATTTAGGCAGTCATTTCGCAATGGAGGATTATCATGTTATCTCGATGGATTCACCAACAAGTGAAGCAAAGGATAATGATATTGCATTGCAGGTAAATGATGTACCATGGGCAGAGAAACAAATGTGGGCGCCAGATGCTGCGGAAAAAGACGGAAAATATTATCTCTTTTTTCCTGCAAAAGATTATGATGGAATTTTTAGAATTGGTGTAGCAATAAGTGATTCACCAACTGGTCCTTTCAAACCACAATCACAACCCATTCAAAAAAGTTTTTCAATTGATCCTGCTGTTTTCAAAGATGATGATGGAAGTTATTACATGTATTTCGGTGGCATTTGGGGCGGGCAGTTACAACGCTGGAGAACAGGAAAATTTAATACTGAAAATTCTGAAAGCCCATTTGCACATTTACCAAAAGATGTTGAGCCTGCATTATGCGCAAAAGTTGCAAAGCTTACTGATGATTTATTAGAGTTTGTTGAAGATGCAAAAGATGTCATCATCATTGATGAAAACGGGAAACCTTTACTGCAAGGTGATACAGAAAGAAGATTTTTCGAAGCATCCTGGATGCACAAATACAACGGCAAATATTACTTCTCTTATTCAACAGGTGAAACGCATTTTATTTGTTATGCGATTGCCGATAATCCTTACGGACCATTTATATATGCGGACAGAATTTTAAATCCTGTTGTTGGCTGGACATCGCATCATTCCATCCTTGAATTTAATGGTGAATGGTTTTTGTTTTATCACGACAGCAGTTTAAGCAAAGGTGTAACACATCTGCGCAGTATAAAAGTTACAAAGATTGAATATGATGAAAACGGACTTATCAAAACCATTAATCCATATAATGATTTAAAAGTATTGAGTTAACATTATGAAACATCTATTATTTCTAACATTGTTGTTTTTCTGTTCACTTACAACATTTGCGCAATCAAATGAAGTTGTAATTCCAGGTTCGCAAATAAAAAAATTCACTTCAAAAATAGTAAGCGGACAAGAATATGTTTTGCAAATTTCATTGCCTTCCGGTTATGATAAAAGCAACAAAAAATACCCAGTTGTTTTTCTCATGGATTCGCAATGGGATTTTCCCTTGTTAACTGCGTTGTACGGCGAACAATATTATGATGGCTTCATTCCCGAATTAATTATTGTTGGTATAACGTGGGGCGGTGAACATCCAAATCCTGATAGTTTACGGGCAAGAGATTATACTCCAACTACTGAAGCAAGATCACCACAAAGCGGCGGCGCAGATAAATTTTTATCGGTAATAAAAGACGAAGTTTTTCCAATTATTGAAAGCAATTATCGTGTTGATGTAAATGATAAAACATTAGTTGGTTGTTCTCTCGGCGGTTTGTTTACAATGTACACTTTGTTTACGCATTCTGAAATGTTCAACCGTTACGTTGCTGCAAGTCCTGCATTCATGTGGGGCGATAATGTGTTGAGCAATTATGAAACAAAATATTATTCGAACAAAAATAATCCGCCTGCAAAATTATTTATGTGTGTTGGCGGTGTTGAGTTAAGTGTTCCCGATTTTGAAAAGCTTACTGATTTTTTAAATAATCGTCATTACTCAAATCTAAAAATTGAAAGCAGGGTTTTGGAAAACACTGGTCATTCAGGAACAAAAGGAATTGGCTATGAAAAAGGTTTGCAGTATGTGTTTGAAAAAGATTCTTTGCAATTACCGGCATCTGTTTTAAATCAGTATACAGGCAATTATAAAACAAATGATGGAATGGCAATAACAATAAAAAATGAAAACAACACACTTGTTGCTTCAGCAATAAATAACAATTTTAAATTGATTGCTGCATCTGAAACTGATTTTTACATCAAATCATTTTTTTTAAAAATACATTTTATAAAAGATGATAAAGGCAATGTTTCAGGCTTTCAGTTAGACCAATATGGTTCAAGTGTGTTTGCTGAAAAGATTTAATAAGAAGTTAGCATGAATAGATTATTGTCCGTTTGTTTTTATTTGATTGTATCTATCGGAACACAAGCACAGATTAAACTTCCCCAAATAATTCGCGATAGCATGATTCTTCAGCGCAATGCAAAAATTAATATCTGGGGATGGGCATCTGTTGGCGAAAAAGTAAGCATACAATTCAATAGCAAAACATATCGAACAACAACAAATGATAGCGGCAAATGGATATTGCAATTAGCATCAATGAAAGCCGGCGGACCTTATTCAATGAATATATCAGGCAAGAACAAAATTGTATTGCATGATATATTGATTGGTGATGTTTGGTTATGTGCCGGTCAATCGAACATGGAACACCAAATGAAACTGCATCCCTTAAATTATGCAAATGAAATTGCCAACGCAAATAATGCGGAGATACGACAATTCAAACTTCCTTATGTAACAAATTTGGCTGATCCGCAAAACGATTTACAAGGTGGTTCATGGAAATGGGCAGATTCAACAAACGTAAAAGATTTTTCAGCCGTTGCTTATTTCTTTGCTAAAGCATTGTATGAAAAATATCATGTACCGATTGGCATTATCAATGCAAGCTGGGGCGGTATTCCTATTGAAGCCATGATGAGTGAAAAAAGTTTGCAATCATTTCCAGACATTCTTGCAACAGTAGAAAAAAATAAAGACACAGCCTATGTCAATGAAACAAATCGCAAAGCATTTGCTGCAATGCAATCAATGCCAAAACTAAATGATAAAGGCATAGATGAAAAGTGGTTTGATACTTCTTATCAACCCAAAGAATGGCGGCGCATTGCAGTTCCCGGTTATTGGGAAGACCAGGGTATAAAAGATTTGGATGGTGTCGTTTGGTATCGCAAAGAAATTGATGTACCAGCATCAATGATAAATGTTGGTGCTAAAGTTTTTCTTGGAAGAATTGTTGATGCAGATGAGTTATACATAAACGGAATCAAGATTGGCGCAACCGGCTATTTATATCCGCAACGTCGCTATGGAATTCCTGCTCATGTTCTAAAGGCTGGTAAAAACCTTTTGGTAGTTCGTGTAACTAACAACGCTGGCAAAGGCGGTTTCGTTCCGGATAAACCATATCAATTAATTGCTGCTAATGACACGATTGACTTAGCGGGCTACTGGCAATATAAAGTTGGTACAGTGTTTACTTCGAATGATTTACCAAAAACAATTGCATTGCAAAATCAGCCAACAGCTTTGTATAATTCTATGATTGCGCCGTTGGTTAATTATAATATTAAAGGGTTTGTTTGGTACCAGGGTGAATCAAATACAAGTCGGGCCGATGAATATGCAAAGCTGCAACCCGCTATGATTAATGATTGGCGCAGTAAATGGAAAGAAGGTGATATACCTTTTTTATTTGTGCAGTTGCCCGGTTTTATGGATTATAATTATTTACCATCAGAAAGCCAGTGGGCTGCGTTTAGAGAAGCACAGGCAAAATCATTATCGCTCTCCAACACTGCAATGGCTGTTGCCATTGATATTGGTGAATGGAATGATGTTCATCCCGACAGGAAAAAAGAAGTCGGCGACAGGCTTGCATTGGCAGCAGAAAAAATTGCTTATGACGAGAACATTGTTTATTCAGGACCAACATATCAACCACAAACTATTGATGGTAATAAAATAATTATTTCATTCACCAATACCGGCAACGGCTTAACTACAAACAATAATGAAGCACCTGCTGAATTTGCAATCGCCGGAGATGATAAAAAGTTTGTTTGGGCTGATGCAAAAATTGATGGCAATAAAATAATTGTATCAAGTGATGAAGTGCCTGCGCCAAAATATGTGCGCTACGCATGGGCAGATGCGCCGGTAGACCCAAATTTGATTAATAAAGAAGGCTTACCAGCAGCACCGTTTAGAACAGACGAATATTAATTGAAATAGTATGTGATGAAAACTTTAGTGTGTACAAAACCTGGAAGATTTGAATTTGCGGATGCGCCAATGCCAGAGTTAAAGCCGGGTAATGCCATCATAAAAATTAAGCGTATCGGTGTTTGCGGTACAGACATTCACGCATTTGAAGGAACGCAACCCTTCTTTAATTATCCACGCATATTAGGGCATGAATTAGCAGGCGAATTAATAGATTTTCAAAATGCTCCCGGATTTGAAAAGGGTGAAGCAGTCACATTCATTCCATACTTTAATTGCGGAACTTGTATTGCATGCCGCTCAGGCAAACCTAATTGTTGCACACAATTAAAAGTTTGTGGCGTTCATATTGATGGCGGAATGGTAGAGTATCTTTCTGTACCAACCTATTCTTTGGTTCATACCAATACCTTAAGTTTTGATGAAATAGCATTAGTTGAACCATTAGCTATAGGTGCACATGGTATAAGGCGGGCCAACGTTCAGCAGGGAGAATTTGTGCTTGTAATTGGCGCAGGGCCAATTGGACTTGCGGCTATAGAGTTTGCAAAAATTGCAGGTGCAAAAATTGTTGTTATTGATGTTAATGAATACCGTCTTCAGTTCTGCAAAAACAATTTAAAAATTGATCAAACTATAAACGCAATAAACGACAATGTAATTGAGCGGTTGAAACAAATTACGAACAACGATATGCCTTCAGCAGTAATAGATGCAACAGGAAATTTGAAAGCCATTAATGAAGCGTTTCAATTCATTTCTCACGGAGGACGCTTTGTATTAATTGGTTTACAAAAAGACAATATTTCATTCGGTCATCCTGAATTTCATAAAAGAGAAGGCACTTTAATGAGCAGCAGAAATGCAACAAGAGAGGATTTTGAACACGTAATATCGTGCATACAATCAAGGCAAATAGATCCGCTCAAGTACATTACTCATCGTGTGATTTTTAATGACGTTAAAGAAAAGTTTGAGAGTTTGTTTACAAAAGAGAACAATGTTATTAAAGCCATGATTGAGATGGTTTAAAATTCAGTTTCGCAACATTCAAATGGTAAAGTTGTATCAATACAAATGCACAAAACACTTGCACAATATGAAACACATATCTTTTCTTATTACTATTTTATTGCTTAGTTCAGCAACATTTTCGCAGGACATAGAAAAACATGCGCCGCAAGGTTTCGATTCAATGCAAGCAAATATTCCACATGGAAAAATTGATTCGGTAAACTATCATTCATCAACAGTCGGTACAACAAGAAGAACTTTAGTTTATACACCACCGGGTTATTCAAAAAAGAAAAAATATCCGGTATTGTATTTATTGCATGGCATTGGTGGCGATGAAAAAGAATGGCTCAATGGTGGTCATCCTGAAATTATTTTAGACAATTTATATGCGCAGGGAAAAGTTGAACCAATGATTGTTGTATTACCAAATGGAAGAGCGATGAAAGATGATCATGCTATAGGTAATATTTTCGACAGTGCGAGGGTTGCAGCATTTGCAACGTTTGAAAAAGATTTGCTGAATGATTTAATTCCATACATAGAAAAACATTATCCTGTTTATACTGATAGAGAACATCGTGCAATTGCGGGTTTATCAATGGGTGGCGGACAATCATTAAATTTTGGTTTAGGCAATCTTGATAAGTTCGCCTGGATCGGTGCTTTCTCTGCTGCGCCCAATACAAAAACGCCTGAACAATTAGTGCCTGATGCAGATAAAGCAAGACAACAAATAAAACTGCTTTGGATTAGTTGCGGCGATGCGGATGGCTTAATAAGTTTCAGCAAGCGCACACATGATTATCTTGTCGAACATAACGTGCCGCATATTTTTTATATTGAACCCGGCGTGCATGATTTCAAAGTTTGGAAGAACGGTTTATATATGTTCTCACAACTTATTTTCAAACCGGTTGATATTTCAAAATTTAATCAATATAGTTTGTTGGGAATGCCTGCATCAACCAATATCCGCAATGCAAAATATCCACAAATATTGCCTGATAACCGCGTCATCTTTCGTGTTAAAGCACCTGATGCGCAGAAGGTGCAAATTGATTTGATGAAGAAGTATGACATGCAGAAAGATACCGGTGGTTATTGGATCGTAACAACAGACTCTGTGAGCGAAGGCTTTCATTATTACTCTTTAATTATTGATGACGTTGCTGTTGCTGATCCTTCGAGCGAAACTTTTTATGGAATGGGAAGAATGGCAAGCGGCATTGAAATTCCGTTTGCAGGCGAAGATTATTACGCAATGAAAGACGTACCGCATGGTGATATCCGCATTAAAGATTACTTCTCTCCCATTACACGTTCGTGGCGGCAAATGTATGTTTATACGCCGCCGGGTTATGATTCAAACATAATTGTAAAATATCCTGTACTATATATTTTACATGGCGGCGGCGAAGATGAAAGAGGTTGGGCAACGCAGGGAAAAACAAATTTGATTCTTGATAATCTCATTGCTGCAGGCAAAGCAAAACCAATGCTGATTGTAATGCCTGATGCAAACATTGGAATGGGTGGCTTTAGCGCGAACGGCATTGAAAGTTCTATGAAAATGTTTGAAGCCGAAATGAAGCAAGCCATTATTCCTTTTGTTGAAAAAAATTATCGCGCATTAACTGATGCAAATAATCGTGCACTGGCTGGTTTATCGCTTGGTGGATTGCATACATTATATACCGGCATCAACAACACGGATATGTTTTCTTATCTCGGCGTGTTTAGTTCAGGATATATTTTGCCCATACAGGAAAAGTTTGCGAACGCACAATATGATTTTATGAAACCAAACGCTGATAGAATCAATACTAACTTAAAAGTATTCTGGTTATCACAAGGCGGTAAAGATGACATCGCTTATAACAATGGACAAATCATGTTGAGTAAGTTAGACGAACTAAAAATTAAACATACTTATTATGAATATCCCGGCGGGCATACGTGGCCTGTGTGGAGAAATGACTTATACAATTTTGCCCCGCTGTTGTTTAAAAATTAATAAGAGAAAATTAAAGTATAAGATATCATCATGAAAAAAATCTTGCTTGTTTTAATAATGTTAGCTTTCATTAGTACATCTTTTTCACAAGACACAATTGTCAATGGTGTTACTTATATTAAGCCTGTAAATTTTACGGCACAGCAAAACCAGGATAACATGATGCAGCAGCTCCGTATCATAAAACTCAGACCCGGGCCGAGCGGAAATGAGTTCGCACCAAATCATGCAAACTATGATACAACAAAAGCTGACCCTTGTCCGCAGTTGCCTGATATTCTTACATTAAAAAATGGAAAGAAAATAACTACTGCAGATATGTGGTGGAAAGAACGCCGCCCTGAAATTATTGAAGACTATGAACGTGAGGTGTATGGAAGAATCCCAAAAGATGTACCGAAAGTTACATGGACAGTTAAAGTAGTTGATCGCGAATTTATTTTCCCGGGTTTTATACCCGTGATTGCAAAACAAATTGTTGGTCATGTTGATAACAGCGCTTACCCGTTAGTAAATGTTGATATTAAAATGATATTGGTTGTTCCGATGAATGTGAAAGGGCCTGTGCCTGTGTTGATGATGTTTGGTCAACCAACATTTCCTGCTGCGGCGCAACCATCAGCAGACGATATGGAAACATTGAATGCAACGTTCAAAGACCTGATGATAAAAACAAATCCGACAGTAAAAAATATTTTTGATAAGTATCCTGCTTACTCTCCTATCACAAAACTTAATATAAACTTTTTTGCGCCGCCGCCTGTTGGTGATGCGCCACCAACAGAGCAATTACTTGCTGCAGGTTGGGGTTATTGCACACTCGATCCAACAAGTGTGCAGGCAGATAACGGTGCTGGTTTAACAAGCGGCATTATTGGTTTAGTGAACAAAGGTCAACCGCGCAAACCCGATGATTGGGGCGCATTGCGTGCATGGAGTTGGGGTGCTGCACGTGCATTGGATTATTTGGAAACAGATAGCTTAGTAGATGCAAAAAAAGTAGGTATTGAAGGTGTATCAAGGTATGGAAAAGCAGCATTAATAACGCTTGCATTTGAGCCGCGTTTTGCAACTGCATTAGTTGGTTCTCCGGGGAAAGGTGGTGCAACTTTATTGCGCCGCAATTTTGGTGAAGCCGTTGAAAGCCTTACTGGCGGCGGATTCTATTGGATGAATGGGAATTTTTTAAAGTATGGAGCAGAAGCATCAAAGTTTGGAAAAATGACTGGTTGTGATTTGCCCGTTGACTCACATGAATTAATTGCATTATGTGCGCCGCGACCAATGTTTTTAAGTTATGGCATCCCCGAAAAAGGTGATGCCAACTGGCTTGATCATCGTGGCAGTTATCAAGCCATCATCGCCGGAGGTGAAGTCTATAAATTTTTAGGCGCAAAAGATTTAGGTGTGTCGAATGATTATATGAAAGAACATATGCCGCCGGTTAATGTTGGTTTGTTAGACGGTCAGCTTGCATGGCGCCAGCATGATGGCGGACATACTGATGCACCAAATTTTAAATACTTTATACCATGGGCAAATAAAATGTTAGGGTATGAAAAGAAACCGCAATAACAATAAAACTTTAATAATTATGAGAACGCTTTTAGCTTCTGTTGCTATTTGTTTATGTATGCAATTGCATGCACAAAATATTATCGTATTACATCCTTCAGATGCAACGGACACCATCAATAAAAATATTTATGGTCATTTTGCTGAACATCTCGGCCGCTGTATTTACGGTGGTTTTTATGTAGGTGATAACAATAAAAAAATCCCAAACAAAGATGGTATCAGGCTGGATGTTGTGGAAGCATTACGCAAATTGAGAATACCCGTATTGCGTTGGCCGGGCGGATGTTTTGCGGATACTTATCATTGGAAAGACGGCGTTGGTCCAAAAAACGAACGGCCGTCAATGCTGAATGTTTGGTGGGGAAATGTAAAAGAAGATAATAGTTTCGGCACAAATGAATTTTTAAATATGTGCGAAATGCTCGGTGCAGAACCTTACCTCAGTGGTAATGTTGGAAGCGGTTCACCGCAAGAGTTATCAGACTGGGTTAAGTATACCACGCATCCGGCAGGCAGTAGTCCAATGCCGGATCTAAGAGCAAAGTATGGAAGGCCAAATCCGTGGCATGTAAAATATTGGGGATTGGGAAATGAAGCCTGGGGCTGCGGAGGAAACATGACGGCAGAACATTATGCTGATGTTTACCGTCAATATGCAACATTCATGAGCAACGGCGGCGATATTTTCAGAATTGCATCCGGCGCTTCCGATGATGATTATCACTGGACAGAAGTTTTAATGCAACAGCTTCCGCCAAACATGTTTAACGCATTAGGTTTGCATCATTATTCTGTTATTGATTGGAATAAAAAAAGTTCGTCTACCGATTTTTCAGAAAGCGAATATTTCACAACTATGCAAAAGGCCTTGTTTATGGAAGAATTGATTACAAAGCACAGTGCTATTATGGATAAATATGATCCAAAGAAAACAAAAGCTCTGGTTGTTGATGAATGGGGTGGATGGTATGATGTTGTTGAAGGAACAAACGGCGCATTTCTCTTTCAACAGAATACCATGCGTGATGCAATGATTGCGGGAAGCACGCTCAACATTTTCAACAATCATTGCGACCGTGTAAAAATGGCTAACCTCGCACAATGTATTAACGTGTTACAGGCTGTTATTTTAACTGATGAAGAAAAGATGGTGCTTACACCAACTTATCATGTAATGGAAATGTACAACGTTCATCAGAATGCACTAATGATTCCAACAACGTTGGTAACAAACAGCTATCAAATAGGTGATGATAAACTGAACGCATTATCTGCTTCCGCATCTAAAGATAAAGATGGCGTTGTGCACATATCTATTACAAATATTGATGCACATAATGCAGAGCCTGTTACTATTTATCTTAATGGCTTACCTGCAAAAACAGTAACTGGTCGCGTTTTAAAATCAGAAAAATTACAGGATCATAATACGTTTGATGACCCGAACAAAGTAGTGCCGCAGGCATTTACGGGTGCAACTTTAAATGGCGATAATATATCTCTCACTGCTCCCCCATTTTCCGTTATAGTTTTAGAAATAAAATAATTACAATGAAAAAGCAAATTGTTCTTGTATTAGCAATGTGTTTGTTTGCTTTTAATATCAATGCACAAACATCAACTATATGGAATGGAAAATCATGCGCCGTTGTGCTTACTTATGATGATGGTTTGAATGTTGATCTCAACAATGTAATTCCTGCACTGGATTCCGTTGGCTTAAAAGGAACGTTTTACATCTCTGATTATTTCGATGGATTGAAAGACCAGATTTTTAAATGGAGAAAAGCCGCCGCAGAAGGTCACGAGTTGGGCAATCATACCGTATGGCATCCATGCGAAGGCGGAAAACCGGGAAGAGAATTTGTAAAGCCTGACGTTGATTTGAATAACTACACTGTTAGCCGCATGATAAAAGAAATAAGAACAATGAATAATATTTTAGAAGCAATTGATGGTAAAACAGAAAGAACATTTGCTTATCCATGTGGTGATATGAAAATTCATGATACGGCTTATCTCGATAGAATGAAAAATGATTTTATTGCAGCAAGAGGTGTAGCACCTGCCATGCAAACAATAGATAAGGTTGATTTGATGAACGTAGATTGTTATGGCATTAACGGTGAAAGTGGCGATCAGTTAATTGATCTTGTAAAACAGGCGATGAATACACATACGTTATTGGTATTTCTTTTTCATGGTGTGGGTGGTGAACATTCATTAACTGTTTCATTAGACGCACACAGTCAGTTGTTACATTTTTTACAACAGAATGAAAGAGATATTTGGATCGCACCGATGATTGATGTTGCAAAATATATTCAGCAATATCAGCAGAAAAAATAAGAGATGAATAATAATATTGCCTTATAAATCTGAGAATAGTGATGAAAAAAATATTATTCATCTTATCATTTTTTATTTCAACAATTTGTTTTTCGCAAAGCAAACAAAATTTAAAGCTTTGGTATAATAAACCATCTGGCACCACATGGGAAAATGCATTACCAGTTGGTGACGGCAAATTAGGTGCAATGATTTACGGAAATGTAGATACAGAAACTGTGCAGTTAAATGAATGTACCGTTTGGAGTGGAAGCCTGAATAGAAATGATAATGATTTGTGTTTGGATTCTTTAGCAGAAATAAGAAAATTGATTTTCGATGGTAAACAAAAAGAAGCAGAGCAAATAGCGAATCGTGTTATTGTATCTAAAACCTCGCAAGGACAAATGTTTGAACCTGTTGGCAGTTTACGATTGATGTTTGAAAAGCATGATGATTATAAAAATTACTATCGCGAATTAGATATTGAACGTGCTGTTCAAAAAACAACTTATACAATTGATGATATTAAGTACACAAGAGAAGTTATTGCATCTTTTCCTGATAAAGTAATCGTGATGCATTTAACAGCAAGCAAAGCAAAAAGTATTTCATTTACTGCTTTTTATTCAACACCGCAACCGAAAGCAATAACCAAAGCATCATCAAACGAATTAACTATTACAGGCACAACGATAGATCATGAAAGTATTGAAGGAAAAATAAAATTTGAAGGCATTTCGAAATTTAAATTAAACGGCGGAAGCATTACTATAAACGATACATCACTCATGATCAAAAATGCAAATGAAGTAACCGTTTATATTTCGATTGCAACCAATTTTAATAATTATCATGATATAAGTGGCGATGAAAATGCGATAGCTAATTCTTATTTGAACAAAGCATATTCAAAATCATTTCAACAAATATTGTCGGCGCATATTGCAGCGTATCAAAAATATTTTAATCGTGTACAACTCGATTTAGGAACAACAGATGCAGCAAAACTTCCCACTGATGAAAGATTAAAAAATTTCAATTCAACCAATGACCCGCAGTTTGCTGTTTTATATTTTCAGTATGGAAGATATTTATTGATTTCATCATCGCAACCTGGTGGCCAACCAGCAACATTGCAGGGTATTTGGAATAAAGATTTGTATGGTGCATGGGATAGCAAGTACACAATCAACATCAACACAGAAATGAATTATTGGCCGGCGGAAAAGACGAATTTATCTGAAATGGCTGAACCATTAATTCAAATGGTGAAAGAGTTATCGTTAACTGGAGAAAAAACAGCCCATGATATGTATGATGCACGTGGATGGATGGCGCATCATAACACTGATATTTGGCGCATTAACGGCGCTGTTGATGGTGCGTTCTGGGGCTTATTTCCCAATGGTGGCGCATGGTTAAGTCAGCATTTATGGGAACATTATTTGTATGGCGGTGACAAAAAATATCTTGCTTCAATTTACCCTGTGCTAATAGGTGCAGCGATGTTTTATAATGATTATTTAATTGAACATCCAAAGTATCATTGGCTGGTTTTATGTCCTGATGAATCGCCTGAAAATGCGCCTGCTGCACATGAAGGTTCGTCGTTGGATGCAGGTGTTACGATGAGCAATCAAATTATTTTCGACGTATTTACCAATGCAATTAATGCAGCAAAGGTTTTAGATAAAGGTGAAGCGTTTGCTGATACATTAATACAAAAACGCAATCGGCTTGCACCAATGCAGATCGGTAAATATGGACAACTGCAGGAATGGTTAGATGATGTTGATGATCCAAATGATCATCACAGGCATATATCACATCTATACGGATTATTTCCTTCCAATCAAATTTCTCCTTATCGTACGCCTGAATTATATAGTGCAGCAAAAAATACATTGATTCAACGCGGCGATGTATCAACTGGTTGGAGTATGGGTTGGAAAGTAAACTGGTGGGCAAAAATGTTAGATGGAAATCATGCATATAAACTTATACAAAATCAATTAACGCCTGTTGGAACAAATGAAAGTGGTGGTGGCACATACAATAATTTATTTGATGCACATCCACCATTTCAGATTGATGGAAATTTTGGTTGTGCTTCAGGCATTACAGAAATGCTGATGCAAAGTGAAGATGGGTTTTTGAATTTATTACCTGCATTGCCTGAAGTTTGGAAAAATGGAAGCATAACCGGTTTACGTGCAAGAGGTGGTTTTGATATTATTAATATGCAATGGAAAGATGGAAAACTTGTTAAAGCAATTATCAAATCTAATCTTGGTGGTAATCTTCGTTTGCGTGTTCCGAATGAAATGAAGATGAGCAATGATGGCATGCTAAAAGAAGCAACAGGTAATAACACAAACACATTTTATCAAACAGAAAAAACAGCCACTCCGATTATATCAGACAAGGCAACTATTATTTTACCGCAATTAAAAGAAACGTGGTTATATGATTTAAAAACGCAGCCAGGTAAAATTATTGCGTGTATTACAAGACAGAACATATGAAGTGCTTGGCAGCAGCAGAACAAAAACTGTAGATGTGCGTGTGGTAAGCGCAACAAATCGAAACTTGGATGAGATGGTTGCTGACGGAACTTTCAGGGAAGATCTGTTATATCGAATTAATCTAATTACAATTAAACTTCCGGCATTACGTGAAAGGCCAAAAGATATTCCGCTGCTTGTAAATTTTTTCATCAATAATTTAAAAGAAATTTATAATCGTCCTTCTCTTAGTGTAACGAAAGATGGAATGAAATGGCTGCAACAATTGCCTTTGCCTGGTAATATCCGTCAGTTAAAAAATTTGGTTGAGCGTTCTGTACTGGTAAGCAGAAAAGATGTACTCGATGTAGAATTACTCAGTTCACAATTGGAATTATCGCCTACCAAAAAAGGAAGTATGCAATTACCCGATGTTGGTGCTTTAACTTTAGATGAAATAGAAGTGCTGATGATAAAAAGAGCGTTGGAACATCATAATAATAAAGTTTCAAAAGCTGCAACATCATTAGGCCTTACACGCAGTTCTTTATATCGTCGCCTCGAAAAATACAACATACCTTACGACGATGAAGTTGCGGACTAAATACATTTTATTTGTTGTGATCATACACGTCGCAGCACTCGTGTTGTCGTACTTCGTCTTTAAAAATTCACCACTCATTTTTATTTCATGCGAAGCATTGATACTTGTTTCCATCATCATGGCTATACAACTTTACCGGCAACTCATTCAACCTTTAAAAATGCTTGCTGACGGGACAGAAGCAATTAAAGACAAGGATTTTAGTGTGAAGTTTTTGACGACAGGGAAGCACGAAATGGATGAATTAATAAATGTGTACAATCAAATGATTGACCAGTTAAGAACAGAAAGAACGAAACAGGAAGAGCAACATTTCTTTCTCGAAAAACTTATTCAAACATCACCAACTGGTATTGTTATTCTTGATTATGAAGACAACATTCAGCAGGTAAATCCGAAGGCACTTGAATTATTGAATGCACAGGAAAATGATGTGATTAAAAAATCAGTATATGATATTTCGAATCCTGTCATTCAGCAAATAGCTCAACTAAAATCTGGAGAAGCAAAAACAGTAACACTAAACGGAACATCAACGTATAAAATTCAGAAATCACATTTTATTGATAAGGGATTTCCACGACATTTTATAATGATAGAAGAGCTTACTGCAGAAATTCTTGCGGCAGAAAAAAAAGCCTACGGAAAAGTTATTCGTATGATGGCACACGAAGTGAATAATACAATCGGTCCTGTAAATTCTATTCTTCAATCCGCACTAAAAAAAGAAAACCTTTGGAAGGGAAATGAAAATTTATTGATACAGCATTCCATGAAAATTGCCGTTGACCGTAATCAGAACCTGAATATTTTTATGCGCAATTTTGCAGATGTTGTACGCCTTCCTGAACCAAAAAGAAAACAATTAGACCTTCACAAGCTTATACAAGCCGTTGCAAAATTGATGGAACTAAAAGCACAGGAAAAGCAGGTAGAATTTCAATATGCATTTGACCAAAATGATTTTTATATTTTGGCTGATGAACAACAAATGGAGCAGGTGCTTATCAACATAACAAAAAATGCAATTGAAGCCATCGGCGAAAAAGGTACAATCATTTTCAGAACAGATATTTTGGCAAGACAACTTACTGTTGTTGATTCAGGAAAAGGAATTGAAGATAACGTTGCAGAACAATTATTCAGTCCATTCTTTAGCACAAAAAAAGACGGGCAGGGAATTGGTTTAACCATCGTGAGAGAAATACTGTTAAATCATGGATTTGATTTTTTTTTAAAAAGTTTTGCAGAGGGAAAAACAGAATTTATGATTAAGTTTTAATACAACTTATTTAAGCTTTTAGCCATTTACTACATGAAATGCTTGACCTGCTTTACAATGTTGGTAAAGGGTTTCAGCGATGGTAAAAAAAGAAATTCCCGCACGAATGCGGGAAAGCCTGAAGTGGTGACCTCGTCAGGATCAAACAATACCGGTTTCTCCTGCAATTTGCACACCATGTGAACAACCATTTAACAACGATTGTAAAAAAAATGATTCGCCAGTGTAAATTGAGCATTGACTATTTCAACTCGTTAAAACTTAGACTTTATTTTTTCAAGCCTGTTTTCAAGATTTACATTTACGTAATAGAATAGAATAATGCCGATAAGTTAGAATGAAATAAAATCAAGAGCAGTTGCTTTTAGTAAAGAATGGGAATTGGAGAGCAACGAACACGCAGAAGCTAAAAGTTTTTGGGATGACTTCTACAATAAGATACTCACTTATTCAACATAAAATTTAAGTAGAATAAAGTTGACTTTGGACATTTAAAAAAACGCTCAATCATACCAATA
>JABDGW010000048.1 GCA_013285855.1 Bacteroidota bacterium | reverse complement strand
AAACCCGCCGTTAACCGGAACAGTCAATCTTGTATTAACCCTAAAAAATACAGCCGGTACTGTTACCTATACCAGCGACACCATTCCTTTTGCAAATCTTTTTTACACCGGCATAAAAACCTGGTCTTTTGTCCAAACAAACGGCACATATAGACTTGATGTTCAAATTTCAGGGGGAGGCTCTGTAACAGGAAGTTTACCAATCAATATTAGTTGGGAAAATAAACTTACTGACAACACACATAATGCAGATACGGTAGGGGGTTTGCGTATCTTCCAGGTAATCCAGCAAAATGAAAGCGATGTTCTTGATAACGGTACGGTAACTGAAGAATATCATTATGTGCGTGAGGATGGCAAAAGTTCCGGGTTTCTAGGTGACATACCTAAATATGATTATCCATATCGAAGGATAGAGGTTGTAAGTGGTACTAATATTACTACTGATTATACGGGCATTAACAGCGAGCCGGTTAGCACAGTAAGCTATGCACAAGGAAGCCCTGTTGGGTATAGCAGGGTTGAAGTTATCAAAGGGACCGCCACGGAAAATCTTGGTAAAACAGTATACGAGTTTACGGATTTATCTGACGCAGACGCTGCATACGGATCAGCTGCATTTCCGTATGCACCACAAAATATAAAAGATTGGGCTATAGGGCTTCCGAAAAAGGTTTCAATCTACGATAGCAGTGGTACGTTGCTCCGAAGAGCGAGGTCATACTACACTTTTAATGTAAAGAACTATTTAGACAGTTCATATAAAGCGGTAAAGTTTGGTAGAACAATGACGACTTACACTGGTTATGCCAATGCCACGCCGCCTTCGCCAAAAACTGAAACATACATTGGCCAGGAATATTATCCGACTACTGGTTGGATAAGCCTTGATAGTACTACTGATACAACATTTCATTATAATGGCACATTACAGACATCCCGCAGTAGCTATACCTATGATACAAATTATAATCTTATAAAAGTTTCCAGTCCGTATGACAGAAATCGTGGATTATTACTTGAAACAAGAATATATTATCCTTACAACTATACGATTAGCGGCACCATTGGGAAATTACGGGACAGCAGTATTTTAATCGTTCCAGTTGCAACTGAAAAATGGATAATTGGTGATGCAAATCCAAGAATTGTTTCAGGAAACATGACAGACTATCAACAGCTTTCAGGCGGATATATTAAACCTTCCGCTGTCTATGCACTCGAAACCAATAAACCTATCAATCAAAGCACAATAGGTGTTTTTAATGCCGGTCAGTTAAACCGTAATACAACTTATTTTAAACAGGAAGCTTCATTTCCGGTATATGATGCAGAAGGAAATGTTTTGCAAACAACTAATACTGTATCCGGCATCAGTAATTCACAGATCACTGATTATTATAACAGTCTTGTCATTGCTAAGATTTCAAATGCTGCATATAGCGATGTTGCCTACACGAGCTTTGAAAGTAACGGAGCCGGAAACTGGACAATAAACAGCGCCTTAAGAGATACGACATCTTCCGTTACAGGAAAAAAAAGTTATAATCTTTCAAATGGAACCTTAGTCAAAGGAAGCTTGACCTCAGGAACAACTTATTTAATTACAATTTGGGGGAAATCGGGTGCTTCGATTAATGTAAACGGCACCTCTATCGGGTCTTCCATCGCTACACATAATGGCTGGAATTTATTTTCTAAATCTGTTACGGCTATAACTACGTTGACTATAAGCGGTAGTGGCCTTATTGATGAGGTACGCCTGCATCCAATAAACGCAAATATGGTTACGAGCACCTACGACCCAATTGTCGGAGTTACTAGTGCCTGCGATGCAAATAATACAGTAATTTATAACGAATATGACGGATTGAACAGGTTAAAAGTCGTAAGGGATAATGATAAAAATATTTTAAAAAAATACGATTATGAAGATACCGCGATAATGATCAATGTTAATCCAGGATGGAAATATTGGAGTAATACTTGCGAAGCATCTGGCAACAGGTATGATTCTTCTTTCCTCGATACTAATTTTTATAGTGATACATATAATGCTCGCAGATATGTATTCATAGGAGTAAATGCCTGTACCTGCGGTTCCCCTGGTCCTAACTATAAAATAGTTAACGGTGTTTGCGAATTGGCCCAACGCTATAACACTGCGACTACACATTTTAAGCGATACAATATGGACGATACCTATGACTATATTTTCCGGTGTTATTATCATTATGTATGGAGTGATAGCAGTTATAGCTCTCCCGATTTGTATACCGAATGGATAGGACCCCATGATGGCAGCGGCAGCGGATGCACCTTGGGACTTACAATAGACCAGTAAAAATTAAATATAAAATTTTTGTATGTACTTTTTTAAAGCAATTGCACTTATAGCCAGCCTGTTGGTTTTCGACAATATTTATGACTATCAGCTTACGGGAATTAATGGAGATGCAATTAACCTCAGTGATTATCAGGGTAAAAAAATTTTGATAGTTAATACTTCAACAAACAGCGAATATGCAGGTCAGTATGCGAGCCTTGAACAGTTATATCAAAAATATAGCGATAGCCTCGTAATTATTGCAATTCCAAGCAACAGCTTCAGTAATGAACCAAATGAGAATGATTCAATAAACAGCTACGTGATGAGTACTTATAACATCCATTACCTCCTAACAGCAAAGATGAATGTTGCAGGAGACAGCATTGCTCCCCTTTATCAATGGCTTTCTGAAAACAGTCAGCCAGTCAATAATGATTTTTGCAAATTTTTAATCAGTTCACAAGGAGATGTCATAGGAGCGTTTGATGGAACTATTGATCCGATGAACAACATTATACAGGACATGATTCAAAACCACTAAACAGAATAACCTCTGCAGTTATGAGAAAATATCTGATCTTATTAGGTGTCATACAATGTGGAATAATAAAGTATGCTGAAGCACAAAATATTCCAACCACTGACACAATGCCAACTCAAAAACATGCGCAGGCTACGTCATATATACCGGTACCATCATTAAAGTATGTACGAAGCTTTGTTCCACAAATTCCTATCACCGATTCTTCTCTTGTAAATCTTAGTGCAACTGTGGAAAATGTTCAGGCATCCACACAATATTTTGATCGCCTTGGACGCCCCCTCCAATCTGTAATCAAACAAGCCTCACCTTTAAAGAAAGATTTTGTAGCACCAGTAGCATTTGACGAATTTGATAACCAGAGCATACAGTATTTGCCGTATGTAGCACAGGCAGGCAATACCAATGACGGTAAATATAAATCATCATCATTAGACGATGATTCTTCCTTTTATGTAAGCCAATTTCCTAATGAACAAATTTCTTATGGAAAGGTATTATATGACGCGTCCCCATTAAATAAAACGATGAAGCAAATGGCGCCTGGTAATAGCTGGGCTGGAAGCAATAAAGGAATCAGTGATAGTGAACGCGCTAATACAGCTTCTGACAGCGTGAGGATATGGTCAATTAATATAACGAGCGAAGATGATATACCAACAAGTACCTCTGCATATCCGGCGGGAAGCCTTCTTGTAAAAGATATTACAGATGAACGAGGAAATGAAACGATTAGTTACATCGATGAATTAGGGCGCACAATACTTACTAAAACGCAATTAAGTGGCTCGCCAACTACAGGACATACAGGCTGGCTTTGTACCTACTATGTTTATGATGAGATGAATCATTTGCGCATGGTAATTTCCCCGAAAGCTATCTTCTTTTTGCTTTCAAATAGTTGGAATCTCGCAGGAAATACTGATGTTGTTGATAAACTGTGTTATTCATACTGGTATGATAACAGGGGCAGAATTACGGAAAAGCATATTCCGGATAAAGGCAAGACATACACAGCCTATGACCTGCTTGACAGGGCTGTGATGACCCAGGATGCACACCTGCGACTTACCAGTCAATGGGCATTTATAAAATACGACGGGCAAAGCCGTGCAATGAAATCCGGACTAATAACATTAAGCGGTGTTAATAAGGATACGGTTATAAACCAGGCAGCCCGGAATTCAGATTATCCAACACTTAGCGGCACATACACCATTCTGACCGAAACATATTATGACGATTATAGCTGGACAAGCGGTACCCCCCTTGATGGCAATTTAAAAACGTCGAATATCAACAGCACTAATTTTATTACAACCTATAATGCATCACCGGATTATGCACAACCGCTTACTAAAAGCAGCAGAACCCGCGGCAGTGTAACGGGTGGAAAAAAACTGGTTCTTGGAACAAGCACCTATTTATATAGCGCCATCATCTATGATGAAGACGGCCGTGCCATTCAAGGCAAGCAAACAAACTTGGCAGGTAATACAGATGTGCTTACTACTGAATATAACTTTGCTAACTGGGTGTTGCGCACTCATGTTTATAATAAAGAAAGCGCTTTAGGGGATGCGCACACGCTATTAACGAAATACACGTATGATCACATTGGACGCTTAAAAAAGATTCAAAAAAATATTGACAGTTCAAAAGATAAAACTATTAGTATACCTACCTATAATGAACTCGGGCAATTATCTTCCAAAGCACTTGGCACAGGCATTGCATCCGAGAATTTTACCTATAATATCCGCGGCTGGCTTACAGGTATAAATAAAGATTATGTCGAAAATGCCAGTGCATCACCACAATATTTTGGTGAAGCGTTATATTATGATTATGGCTTCGCCACTACGATTCTCAATGGCAATATAACCGGTGCAAAATGGAAATCAGCAGGCGACGGTATTGAACGGGCATATGGGTTTACCTATGATAAAGCAAATCGCCTGACTACAGCCGATTTTACGCAACAAAATCAGGGCAGTAGCAGCTGGACAAATGATAAAATGGACTTTACTGTAAGCGGCCTGAAATATGATCCCAATGGAAATATTACGTTTATGAATCAAAGAGGAATGAATGTAAATGCGCCTGCCTTAATCGACTCACTGAAATACACTTATTTTACCAACAGCAACCAGTTACAAAAAGTAAAGGACTTTATTACTACTACTCCCAACCTTGGAGATTTTCAGGACACTTCTCTAAGTGCAGATGATTATGTATATGATGAAAACGGCAACCAGCTAAAAGATAACAACAAGCATATTCATACAACCGCAGGAGGCAATGGTATTTTCTATAATTTTTTAAATAAACCGGACAGCATAACGGTCAACAGTAAAGGTACCATTGCTTATACCTATGATGCAACAGGAGGGCTATTGAAAAAAACAATTATTGATAAGACGCAAGGTATATCAACAATCATCACCTATACCATGGGTTTTGTGTACCAGCAAAGAGTGGTCACTGGCGGAATAAATCCTATCAATGATACATTACAATATGTGCTGCACGAAGAAGGCAGGATACGATGGTCATATACCCAGGTGCACCCTTCAGGCAAGTTTGTGTATGATTATTTTTTAAAAGACCATTTAAATAATATCCGCTCTGTAGTTACTGATGAAAAGGATACTGCGTTTTATCCTGTGGCTTCACTTGAATCAGGAACGATAGCTAATGAAAAAACTTATTATACCGGGTTGGACAGTGGAGTTGTTGCCAGAAGTACAGTAAGCACGTACCCTTCAAATGACACATATACAACTCCCAATGACTATGTACAAAAATTAAGAGGTGATGGTGTTAAGATTGGTGCAGGCATTTTATTAAAAGTTATGGCAGGCGACACGATAAATGTACATGCAAGCAGTTGGTATAGGCTTAATGGACTTACACCGGATGCACCGGTCAGTCCGTTAACCGATATTGTTTCTGCGCTAACCAATTCCTTGCCCGGTGTGAGCGGAAATAAATATTTAGCTTCCCAATTAGGGAGTACTGTATTAAATCCTTCAATAACCAGTTTTTTAAACACCCGTGATGCAACAGGCAATAGCTCGCATCCTGATTCCTGGCTAAATATAATCGTCTTAGATGAACAGCTAAACCCTGTGATAACCAGTGATGGAAATAATAGCTACTTTGCGCAGGTTGGAACAAGTGCCGGCAGTTCTGTATTACAGTACAACCCAAGCAGGCCGATAACCAAGAATGGCTATGTATATATTTATGTAAGCAATGAAACTCCTAATATTTATACCTATTGGGATAACCTGCAGGTTACACATATTAAAGGGCCATTGTTGCAGGAAGAAGGTTATTACCCGTTCGGACTTGAAATGAAAGCGGTTAGTTCTCAGGCTGCACTTAAACCGCAAAGCCGCTATAAGTTTAATGCAGGAACAGAATTAGAAGATAATTTTGATGTGGATTATTATGAGACGCCGGCAAGAAATTATGATGCACAAATTGGAAGATTTACAGGAATCGATGCAATGAGTGAACAAACGATAAGCTTAACAACGTATCAATTTGGAGGAAATAATCCGTTAAATTTTAATGATCCGACAGGTTTACTTTTAGATCCTGACCGTTTAACAAAGAATTTTACTTATGGTTATAGTGACCCCTTTGGAGATGCTATTGGATTTTCAACATATGTAAGTTCTGGTGAATATATGGGGTCTGGCGGCGGAGGTTATGGCGGAGATTTGGTTCATATTAACGGAAGTGGCCCGAATGGCAGTTACACTTCAGATGATCTTCTTAAGTTATATATTGCAGGAAATGGCCCAATCACTCCAGAAATAGTACAAAAATATTTTGCCGCGACTTATTCTGGTGACTTAAACATTTATCAGATAAATACATACCAAACCGAAGGTGGCTATGGTATAGATTACACTCTTTCTAATGAAGTAGATGCTAACGGTCATCTTCTGAATTTTACAGAATTTCAATCACAAAGTGAAATCGAAGAGCATATAAAAGATTGGTCAAATATAATGAGTGATGTAACAGATTCTAAAAGCGAAAAGCAAGATCATAACGATGTGGAAAGAATAGTACAGGCAACGCAATTAGGGATTGATGTAAATGCTACAACGTGGGTAGCTATGTCTAGAATAGCAGGTGCTGCAAAGGCACTTGTTAAACTAGGAGAAAATTCGACTATTGTTGGCCTATTGGTTTCATCAGGTGATGCAATTAAAAACATCGCGAGTGGTAAGGGACAACTTGGAGATGCACTTACATTGGTAGCCGATGCTGGAATTTTAGCTAGTATGTATTTAGGAGGCGAGATTATAGCTGGGGCCTTTGCTATTAGCGTAGATATTTATAACCTTGCACATTAATTTTATGACAAAAACTGAGTTTGTTTCTTACTCGATTAATCGCTTAAAACTTCTTTATCTTTTTCCTTATATTTTGCTATGGGGTGGGGTTGGAATACTTCTTATGTTGTATTATAATAATAGATTTTTAGAAATAGCATGCTTTTTAGTAATGTTCTTACCACTAATTCTATTGAAAAAAATTTTTCAGATTTTTACCTTTTACTTAAAAATCCAATTTAATCCAAATTCATTTTCGATCACAACTTATCGAATAAATAAGAATGAACAGACTAACGTGTATGATATTAGCGATATTTTATCTTACCAAGTCATTTTTCCAAATAGAAGGTTTCAAGAAATTGTCTTTAATATGAAAAGTGGTAGCCATTTGCGATTGTCACTTCTATGTGAAAAAAATGAAAAGGAGAACATTGACACATCTGAAATAATTATTGGATTTCATGAATTCATTAAACAATATAATGCTGTTGAATTTAGCGAAAAAATTACGTTGCTACCTTCTTTTTATGCATCGAAAATTGGACTCTTCAGCATCATTTTTTTATTTTCATTATTTATAGCGGCAATTATTTTGCATATTATTTATGATGTTAAGACATTACCAATAACATTATTTTTGATTTTCTTGCTAATTATACGAATAATTTTAAAGAGAAAAAAGGAGTTAGATTTTTATAACAAAATGAAGTAAAATAGAACTCCCTCAGAAAGTGTCGGCAAATAGTTTGCCAAACCATTGCAGGAAAAAGCATGTAGTCTATTTGTCTCTGTAAAGGTTGCTTATACCTGCAATGCCTTTCAGGTGTTTCGCAGTTTGTCATACTTCTTGCTTCTCCACTTCCTTCGTTCGGACAGCTCCTATACCCTGTTACATCACTTCATTCATGCTGCCTCGGTTTCGCTTCATGCGTTTGCTTACAGCCCACACACAATTCAGCATGGCTTTTATTGACCCTTTCACAAAGCCTTACTGCGATAAAAGCACATGCTTCACTGCAATACAATTGTTCGCTGCACGACACTTACGCTTCACTTCGTTGCATTCATTTCAGTACTGCACAGTGTACCCGCTGTCAATGTTTGTGCTCGCCTGCGCTGCCTGCCAGGGCTTCGGTTTTGTCATGGTTTTTGCGCCTACACACAAGACCATTTCAAAAATACATGCCAAAACCTTGCGTAATACGTAGTTGGCTATCACCATTGCATGGCTTTATTATCCAACACCCTGACAGGCACTCGCAGCCCACTCAGAGAAAATACTATCCTAAACACAAGAGCATTGCCTATAGTATTTTTCTTCTGTGGGCTTTGACGGCGAGCCGCTTCAGTGCCGTTACTCCCGGCACGGCTTGCACGCAATACATCAAAACAATTGTATTAATAAAAAAACTTAGCATAAGCTAAGTTGATTACAATTATTAGTTGTCAATTTTAGATTTCAGTTCTTCATACAAATCTTAAGGAACGAAATGTGCTGATTCAAGAACATCTTGATTATCTAAATCTGCTAAAACATAACATTCATTAAAGCGAGGATGATCCATAAATAACTGTGAGTGCGGCCAAGGAACAAGAACATACTTTTTCATACTTTTTTAATCAAGTATAGCGCATGAATGAAGTTTATTAGCATTGTTAAGTTTATGAATTGACCAGTGCATACGGCAAAGATATTTTCCTGCGCACACTTTTCTTCAGGCAAGGTCTGCACTCGTTCCTCATTTGCCTGCCGGTTTTAAAGAAATAATCTCCACACTCAACACTATTGAAATACTATCTATCGAGGTAGTATTTTTTCTTTAAAAACCTTGCCTTCATTCCCACCCTTCATTACTGTTGCCTATCACTGGTCAAACTTGACACTTGTGTCAACAATTTTTTCATCATTAATTAAAACAGTATGATACACACAACACGGCTTTCATATCTCATGAAGTTATCGTGGGAAATTCAGCGTAAGAAACAAAGCACTCGTTCAAAAGCATTGCAGGCAGCATGGGCTATAACAATCAACGAAGACATCACGATTTTTTATCTCGTCAAACGGTACAGCAATGAGCGCCATCCCAACAAAGTGCAACCAAACAATCTTGCATTATTCAGTCACTATTAAAACATACAATCATGGAAATCATCGGAAGAATCACAAAAGATGCAGTTGTACGAACTGTAAAGAAAACTAATCGCAGTGTCGTTTCATTTACCATTGCAATCAACGATTATTACAAACCAAAAGATGCAGAGAAAGGGGTAAAGACAACGACCTACATTGACTGCAGTTATTGGCTTAGCTCAACAGTTGCAAAGTATCTTGTACAAGGCGCACTCGTTGAAGTACATGGTCGCATCTACGCGACGGCATACATGAGCAAAAACAATGAACCAAAAGCGAGTATTAATTGTCATGTGAATTTATTCAAAATTCATGCATCAGCTGCTTACGCAAAGGCAGAACATGCAGAATCAGCAGCAGAAAAGGATTTACCGTTTTAGAAAAAGACTGCTGCTTAGGAAGTGCCTCATAAAGCAACACATATGACTTCGCCATGAAAGTGGCACCTACTACACAGTGCGTTTATCGTGACCAACGTTTATTTTGTTTGCATTTAACAATAAACCTAAAGTCATTAAATTAGATTACTATTCCATCTTTTAATACCTGTTATTTCTTCAAATTTTATTAATCGATCAACGCCATTTGAATATATATCACCCCGAACCTTCTCCTTTGTGAATTTATCGTATAATGCTTGCACTTTCATCTTATCAAAATTTGGATAAGAAATACCAGTTGCTTCGTGTAATCTATTAATTCTCCAAATATTTTCTCCTGAGTTAGCAAATAGTTTGACCAATAGCTCGTCAAATAATTCAGTATATAATTTTTGGATAAGGTTTGTATCTAAATTTGCTTTAATTCCTGTTTGTTTATAAATGTCATAGATCTGTTCAATAGCTATTACTCTGGTTTCCCTGTTTTCACTTTTAAGATTTTCGGCTATAATTGGGTATATAGAATCAACTGTTTCTTTCTTCAAGCTTTGACCAACATATTCAATTATATCCCGAAATCCTGACCATTGATCTTTGTGAAATCGGTCTAATATTACTTCTCTCTTCTCTTCTTCTGTAAATTCTGGTTCGATGCTTGTAATTTTTTTAAATCCTTCCATTGATTCTCTTACTTTATAAGAGTATAATAATTTTTTATATCCTTTTTGAATTACTTCAAGCGATAGATTAACTCCAGTTTGCCTTTTTAAATTTTCAATCTCAGAAAAATAATCTTCATTGTTAGTGCTGTATTTGCTAAATCTGTTAATTATATTTATATATTGTTCTTCTACAATCTGATCTTTATTTCTTTCATAATACTGATCTTGTCTATGCTTTTCTTTAGCTTGTTTATAGTTCGAAGTTTTTTGCATTGCTTCCAAAACATCTGCTGCTTTTTCAGGATCATCTTTATGAACCTCCCTTAGGTCTTTTGCAACATAATTTCTATATTCTTTGTGCTCAAAATTTTCCATTAATTAATAGAGATAAATAATTGGTTAATACCCTTTAACCATATTATAAAGCAGTAAAAAAGTCAACATTTAATGGCAGAAGAAAAGAAGTGACAAAAACCCTTATAATTCTTACTTTTTTTAAAAATCAAATTTTTTACTAACTACTCCTAACTACTTCATTTTTTATATGTAAATGTTTCTTAGCATAAAAAAATTATGCTTTTTCTTTCTACATGAAAAGTACTAGTATGTGTACAGCCAAAAGTTTGAGGATCATTAAGGGACTAAATATAATTCTTAACATAAATGCACTAAAGTGATTATTGAAGAAAATAAAGTTGGTGATACTTACAGTTTTCATAAAAGCCTTATTCAGGATATTTTAAATACCCCTCGTTTTTATGAATTGAAGTTTATGCCGGTTTATGAATATGAAGCTGAATTGAATATTTCAATAGAAGAAAAATTGGATATTTTAAAGCGGGTAATAGATTACTTAGAAACCAAAAACATCCATGTAACTTTTACAGACAGGATAATGGATGAAAATAAAATCTGGGAGCGTACTGGCAATAATGAATGGCGCTATTTACCTATTGCGGAACTCCAGGGAAACAACATTTGTATCAACCCAAGAAATATTGACTTCCTAAGTATTTTTTTAAGCATTGGCCATATATATGGGCATCTCGTACAAAGAATGGAAGAAGAAAAATATGCACCAATAACAGATTTTTTAGATTTACCCAAGCCGCTTGATTTGGATTATGTGCTTAAGGAATATAAATGGAAATACGGAGGCGACTACAAGAAAGATTTTTTAGAATTTGAAATTGAGGCTTTCCGGTATGCAAAATATACATTCATGCAGGCTGGAATTACTTTTACGCCTGAGATGGATTATGCTATGAATGTATATATTGAATCTGATTTTAATGAACTGTGGAAATGGGTTACAACAAGTCCCCAAAAAAGTGGCAACACTTTTATGGATGAGTTTATAAAAAATTGGGGAAACAATAAGGAAAAATATATCGCACTACAGCCAAAAGAGATAAATATAAAAGTAAAACCTAACCGGGAAGGAAGTCTTATTGTGATAAGAGATGAGCACTTGTATAAATAATTTTTTAAATGACTATATCAAACCCGGTTATAATTGACTTTATCGCTTCTGCATTATTTAGTAAAATAAAAAACGAAGAAAGCATTGACGATGATACTTTACAGTTATTTTACAATTCAGTTATAATTGACGCTATCCGATCAAATCATTTAAAAAGCGAAGATAAGTTTTGGGTTAGAGATAGATTGTTTTCTAATAAGCCCCAAAATAAGTTGCTTTCAAATTACCTCATAAACTTTTATCAGGCTTTTGTTAATAAGTCAGATAAAGAACAACTGTTCAATTCTTTAAATAATGAAAAGCAAGTTGCCTATTGCTTTTTAATTTCTAAGGTAGATTTATCAGTATCAGAAATGAAAATACTTTACGAATTTATCATAGAAAATTGGACAAGCTTTGTAAGAGAGGAAACATATTACGAAAACCCCTTTGATTACAATTTTGACAATTTTCAAAATACCCTTTCCAACAGACTTTTTAAAATGGCTACCGAAGGCTTAAATAAACTATGGCTATATGTTTTATCAACAAAAGCAATAATTGGTAATGATTCAAACAGTGAATTCTTTTCAAAAATCAAAAGCGTCTGCGATGAAAAATTAAATAATGAGCCCGACAAAGAAATTATCAGTTTTTACAATCAAAACATTTTCAAATTAATTCAATAGATAAAAAAATAAAATAAAATGAATAAAATAAAATCAGCTTTATTATTAACTGTTATTGTTTCTTCCACTTTTTTAAACAGTTGTGATTCTAATAAAACAAAAGAAAATAAGTTAACAACCATCACGGTTGGAGTTCACTCCTGGCCCGGCGGCGGCATCACTTACATAGCAGATAAAATGGGCTACTTTAAAGAAAATGGTATAAATATTCAGATTAAGAAGATCGAAAATTTTGATACTAAAAGGGCTTCTTTGATCTCAGGACAAATTGATGTTGATGTAGCTAACACGATGGATCAGTTAGTGATCTATGCGGAGAACGATTTCCCAGCACAGGTAATTGGTGTTACAGATGAATCTGACGGTGGCGACGGTATTGCTGGTAAAGAAAGTATTAATTCATTAAATGATTTAAAAGGAAAAACAGTTGCTTTTGCCGAAGCATCACCAAGCGATTTTTTCCTACGTTATTTGCTTAGTAAAAATGGGATCAGCATATCAGACTTAAAATTAAAGCCCGTTGCCGATCCTCAAATTGCGGGCAATGCCGTGATTGCAGGTCAGGTTGATGCGGCAGTTACTTACGAACCTTATTTATCACAGGCATCTAAAACGAAGGGAATGAAATTGATCGCTTCTACTAAAGATTATCCTACTTTAATACCCGGATTGTTGATTGCTAACAAAACTAAAATTGATAAGGACACAACTGTTTACAGGGGGTTTATAAATGCATGGTATGAAGGAGCCGCATATTATTATGCACACAAAGATGAATCATATAAAATAATAGCAGATGGTATGGGAATGAAGGAATCTGATGTAAGGGATATTTTATCTGAAGTGGATATTCAAACCAAAGAACAAAACAAAAAGCTGTTTGATAAAAATAGTTCTGATAATCTTTATGATCTGGTTAAAAGCATAGCTGTATTCTGGAAGGAAAATGGCTTTATAAAAAAATCGGTGGATGCAGAGCAGTTGTTAAATCCAGCTTTCATAAATAAATAATGAAACTCAAATCTGTAAGTCCATTAATTATTACTGCAATAATAGTATTATCATTATGGGTGATCGCTACAGAATTTATAGGCATCCAAAAAATATTTTTACCTTCTGTTCAGGATACTTTCAAAAAACTCACACAACTTTCTCAAACAACGGGTTTCTGGCTTGATGTGGGCTACAGCTTTTTAAGAGTGTTACTCGGCTTTCTGTTATCAATAACCATTTCCTATCCGCTTATGGTTTTATCACTTTATAACAAGCGGATAAAAGAAGTTGTTTTTTATATGGTTGAGTTTTTCAGGTATTTGCCTATACCCGTTTTTATACCGCTTACTATCTTATGGTTTGGTGTTGGAGATTATGGAAAAATAATGATTGTGTTTTTAGGCACGTTTGCACAAATGATTCCCATGTATTATGACTCTGCAATTGCCATGGACAGTAAGTTTGATGCTTTTACTTTTGGCTTAAAATGGAGCAGATTTAAATACATTACTAAGATTATTATTCCGGGAAGTCTTCCTAATATTATTGATGACTCTCGGCTTTGTTTTGGTTGGGCCTGGACTTATCTTATTATCGCGGAACTTTTAGGTGCAGAAAACGGAATTGGCTATGCAATTATCAGGGCGCAACGTTATTTAGCTTCCGATACCATATTCGCATACATAATAGTTATTGGTATTATTGGCGTTATCACTGACAGACTACTAGTATTTATCAAAAACAAAACCTTTAAATGGTTATGATTTCATTTGAAAATGTAAGCATAAAGTACGGTGAATACACTATTCTTGATAATTTCAACCTGGAAGTTAGTAAAGGAGAAATAGTAACGCTTTTTGGGCCATCCGGTTGCGGTAAAACTACTTTGATGAAATCAATACTAGGTATTATTGAACCTTCAGAAGGAAATGTGGTTTTGAATGGAGTTCATGCTAAAGATTATTCAAAGATAATTTCCTACACTCCACAGGATAATCAGTTACTCCCCTGGTTAACAGTTGAGCAGAATATTGAACTATGGATCAAAGAATCTCATTCTGATAAGGTTAGTCTTGGAAACATTTTAGAAGAAGTAGAACTTTCAAGTCATAAGCACAAATTTGTAAAGCAGCTTTCAGGAGGTATGCAACGCAGAACAGCTTTGGCACGTGGAATTGCTACAAAGGCTGATATTATATGCTTTGATGAAGTAATGGTATCCATTGAAAGAGGAATGAGAAGAAAGTTAATGGCTTATTTGAGAAATTATTTAAAGCAAAATAACAT
The DNA here is from genome assembly GCA_013285855.1 of Bacteroidota bacterium. Taxonomy (GTDB): domain Bacteria; phylum Bacteroidota; class Bacteroidia; order Chitinophagales; family Chitinophagaceae; genus Parafilimonas. Next base: position 11,832 of record JABDGW010000048.1, on the reverse strand, counting down.
AACGGCTTTGCTTATTAGCCACGACCATGAAGAAGCTGTTTACGTTTCAGACAGAATTATCGTGCTTTCTGCGGCACCCACTAAAATATTAAAGGAAATTAATGTGGTTAAAAGTTTAGGTGACGAAAGGAACATTGAATTATTTGATAAAGATGTATTTTTAGCAACAAGCACAAAACTGGTTGCATAAGATGAAAGAAGATTTCATAGATAAATACCTTCAGATTTATCAGGAATTTCTGACACAATATGACTTATTCAATTATGATTACAATAAAAGTAAGCTTGAAAAATTAAGACAATTTTTTAAACTGCCTAAAGGCTCTTCTGATGAAGTGATAATTAATAAAGCAGTTAAAAAAGGAGTCCCTGGATTTAAGAAGATTCAACGTTATTATAAAGAGTATAATTGGAAACCTTTAGAAGAAATTTTTCAAGATTATTATAACAAACACTTTCATATTATCTGGGGATATTACTCTGTTCTGGATTCAGATTCAAAAACATTGCTGTATTTTTTAAGTAAGGATTTTTCAGATGATAATAAAGAAATCTTTGTGGATAGTTCATTTTGGAAGTTCACATATATCCCCATTCCAGCTCGCATACAAAATTCAAAACTAAATTCTGTAATAAAATCAATTGCGAACGATGATAAGCGTTTTTTTAACCGAAGCATTTTTGAAACACCTACCATATACAGAAGTAATAGTTGGTCATTGGAGGAAAATGAAATACAGAAACTATATTCAAATACCTATCTGCAAAAATTAAATAAAACATCTTCATTTAATGTTGTTTTTGGGGATGAAGTATTGTTTTTCCTTTACGGGTATCTTTATTTCTCCGGTAGATACAAAAAACTTAATGATATTTGGAATAAGCTTTTTTTGAATAGAAATTTCGAATTCGGTTCTCATAGAACACCGAAAATTAAGCAGCTAACTAAATTTGCCCTTAGTGTTGAATCAAAATTAATAAATATAAATCGGCAACTAAGCTTGCATCATTTTTTAAACCTCTACAAGTATAAGGAAGATTGGGGAACTAATAATGAATTTAATCTGCGAAAAAAAGTAGATAATATTATAAATAATTTATTACTTGAAAGTAAAATCAAAAATAAAAGTAGAAAGGACATAAAGGAGAAAGATGATCAAAGTGAGGGCGAAATTGAAAACTTTCTTGCGGAATTTCATACATGTATCATTATAATCTTTGAAGCCCTTATAGAAAAAGCCGATAAGTTTTTTTCTTCTCAACATTCAGATATTCAGCTTCAAAATAAAGTATTAAAAAATCGACCTGACTATAAACTTGAAATCTGGAAAATCCTTTCAAGATTTAATTTAGAAGCAAGTCTTAATCTATTAAAGGAAACAGAAGATAACATGCTTCATGATATTTTTATGTTTCCTATGGTAAAAAGTTGGAAAGAAAGTTATAAAACCAAAAATCTTGCATACAAACAATGCCTGAAGAATGGGCTTGAAGAAGAAGTTGAGATTCCCCTAATCATGACTACATATATTAATACTTTGTATGGTATTAATGGTGAATTAGATGAAGATGAAAATTCGTTAAGTGGCTTTAATATTACGATGGAAGTTTGTAAAGCATTGGCAAAACCTCTCGTTGAATCTCAGTTTTATGGAAGATTAATAAGGTCAAAATTATTACCCCAGGCAATTCGTGCCGCCATTTCTCAAGTCATCGCAAGAACAACAAGTCATAACACAGGCAGTCATGTGCTGGCAAATAATTTAGAAACTGAATGTCCAAAGGATTTATCAGCATTCAAAGTATATTTAAGACAACGAATGTTATTCAATGCAGATATTGCATCCAACTCAAGCAAATTTTTTAGTCCAATTCTTTTTACAGAACTAACAGAATCATTTCGACGTTTAAGAATTGTTACAAAATATATTTCGGGAATTGAAGGAAGGTCTTTTTCGTATTTTATACTTGAGGATAATATTGTTAACACTGACCTTATAGTTTCCTTAGCAAATGATACTCTTGGCTTTCAGGCAATGTATATTTTGTTTGAAAATTTGATTCGCAATTATTTTAAACATGGGAAAGGGAGCGGAAAATTATTCGATAAGGAAAATAACGGACTAAAACTTTCTCTATTAAAAGTTGAGTATGATAACCCATATTATTATTGTTTCGAAATCTCCGACGGAACTGTTATAAATGATATAACAATCTTTGCTAGAATTAAGGAGTTAATTGATAACCCAATTTTAAATAGTTCAAACAGACTGAGACCGCAAGGTTTAGGTTATTTAGAAATTAAGGCAGCTTTATGTTATCTTAATGATGTTCCTTTAGATCATATTGATAACCCCGTAATCAAAAACGATAATACGAAAAAAGTTTTCGAAGTATTACCAATAAGTGATAAGCATAATATACTCCGTTATCAGTTCTTACTGCCAAAACCATTTTTTATTAAACTAAGCAATTCCAACTCTTTGGATAAATCTTCACTTGAAAAAGGTATTGTAGATTCAAAATTTCCTACAGAATTTGACAGTCAGTGTTTATATTTTTACGGAGACCCAACAGTAAAACAGTTATCAAATTCATCATTGACACCTCGTGTTGTTGATTCTTCACATTGCCCCAAAAGTTTTAGCGATATTCATTTTTTAATAGATGAGTTTTATAATCATTGGCTTAGGGATCTCAACGATTACACAAATTTTAGTTGTTACATTTTAGATGGCGAAAAGACAGATATTAAATATTACGAGATAGTGTTTAATCAAACCAATGAATCAATTGAAAGAAATGAGCTATTATCTAACAGATATTCTATTTTTTTTGATAACCACGGATCACGTATAGATTATATTTTATCCAATAAGCAAAATATCGGAATATTCTTTTATGAGGATTATGGCACCGAAAGTTATACAGGGAAAAAAATTAGTAATTTAGAATTCGAAAAACCGTACTTATTAAAACAAATATTTGAAGCCTCTAAAATTAAGATAGCTATAATTGACGAACGAATTCAAAGACATGCTATACAACCCTATAATAAATTTAATCAAGAATGCTCAACCGAAGAAACACTCCTTGCAGAAATTTTAGAACTTTCAAATATTTTTATTCCTATTATTGAAAACACAAATATTGATCTTAATTCGGAAAATTTCGAAAATAGCTTAAAAAGCGAAATAAAACTCTACTGTGAAAAGTGGTTAAAATCTGAAAAGCTTGATTTTTTAATAATTCATCTAGGTGTTTTAGAAAAATTTACTTCGGATAAATCATCTGAGTCAATACATAAAATTATTCAGGAAATTAAGCCAGATAATATGGAAAACTCTCATCTGATTATTATAAGTGAACGAGGAACACCGGACAACATAAGAGAAGATTATCGCTTTCTTCATTTTTCCAACGTTTCAAAATACATTATAGAGGAAAGATCAAAAATGGGATTGGTAAATTCAATATTTAACTCTCGATCACTAAAAAATCAAACGCACAAAAATGATAACTATAATAATTTTCACAAGGCTTGATACTTATACGCGTCCGTATTTTACAAAGATATTTCCTAATCATAAATTTGAGCAACATTTTAATTTTACTTATTTACATTATATTTCCAACGATAAGAAGTCGGAAATTATTTTTATTAATGATGCCTGCGAAATAGATTACTATAATGAGATTGTCAATGTATTAAAGAAGATATATCCACACTCCATAATTTCAGTTTATTATCATATCTCACAAAAAGCTTTTTTAAAAAGCCAAATGAGTAGTATAAGAAAAATTTTACCAAGAGGATTTGTTGAATTATGCGATCATCACCACGGTTCAGAGAGTAAACATTTTAAGCATGTATTAGCTGTTGGAGAAGCATTGTTTAAAAATGATAACGCTAAATATCTTACTGCATTGAATATTTTAAACCTACATAAAAATGGATAAAGGAATTTTAATAACTCAAGAAGATAGAGATAAGCAAGACAAAGTCGAGGCAAGTTTAGAATTTTTGCACAAATGTCTTATGCCAAGCAGTGCAAAAGACGCAAAAAAAATAGACAATTATTTTTTAATAGAAGATAAAGTTAACAGCGTAAAAACGAAAGAGGCTGAAACGGTGATTGATTATCTAAGCAAATTTAAAGATTCTGAAGTATTTGATTCTGAATATCTATCAGCACTAAGAATTTTGCGTGACGCACTTCTTATGGATTACTAACTGTCACTACTACTTAATTGCACACGAAAGCGACTCTCTAAAACTTTATCTATGAAGCTAGCTGTTATTGATACCAATGAAGATTTTGCTAAAATACTTTATCAAAAATTAGGTAAAGCAACTGATAGTAAAATACTGTCATTAAGAAAAAAGAAAGAAGATGAAAATGGCGACATAGTTAAAGATGAAAATGGTAGCGAGGTTACCGAGAGTAAAACTTGTTCAGAAATAGCTCAGGAAATTATTGGAGATGGTAAAGATGATGAACTTGTAATTTTCATTAATATTAATGGAGAAGTTGAAAATGCAAAAAGACAGGAACAGAAAGGAGTTGATATATTGAAATGGCTTCGTTTAAAACAATATAATAACCATTGTGTAATGTATTCATTCTTGGCTTTAGAAAAATTGGTAAAGCATAATCCCTTAAATACTATTCTTCTATCCAAGGGTGTAAGCTTTATTCATCTACCTTATTCGTTTCAAGGACTTTCCACATTTGAGAAAGCTGAAAGAGAAAATTTGTTGCCGTATTTTAGAGCACACATTGATTTAATTAGCGTTAAACATGAACAGGCAAATCATTATGGACTAATTAAATTATACGAAGCTTATGATTTTCTATACCAAATAACTACAACGCATAATTTATCCAAACCAGAAATTATTTACGAAGTACTGAAATATACAAATGAACCGACAAAAACCTTAGAGTGGAAGTCTGAAAAATATGAGGAAAAATTTAGAGCAATAACTAATAGAAAGAAGAGGGATAACAAGTTCAACATTATTAAAGAAGCGCATCTAAAAGATGTTTATTTTGATTTTGTAAAAGAACAAATAAAGGAGCTAAGAAAGAATCCTCGTGTAATAATTTATATAGATGACAAAGCGAAAAAGTGGAGCAAGTTTTTAAGATTAGTTCTCTACGAAAATGAGCAACCTAATAATAGCTTTATAGAAATAATACCTATTGATGGGCAAAATTCCGAAGACATAATTAAATTATACATTGAAAAAATAAAAGACCTTGATGACAATGGAAAGTCTGTTGATCTTGTAATAAGTGATCTGAGATTGTTTGAATATGAAAATCATATCTATGATTATAGAGAATTCCAGAGCTACAGAGTTATCAAGCATATAAAAAATAACTACAAAACCAAACTTCTTCTTTTTACAGCCTCAAATAAACTTTCTGTTTATAAAACAATGATAGAGTTGAATAAAAAATATGTGCCCAATGCGATTTTTATTAAAGAAGGAGCAGATTTAGCATATACAACTGAACAATCAATAGAGAATTTTTTCAACTTAATCGATTCGCTGTATTCTATAATTCTTTTAGACCAAAAATCCGAGAACATAGAAGCTACAGATATAGTAGAAGTATATTCCGAATACTGGGCAAAAGACCAAATAAAAGAATTAGAAACACTGTCATTATCTAACAGTGACAAGAAGAAATTGGCTTTTCAGTTTAATAAATTTACTCATATTGTAATTGATACAAATATTTTCATATCAAGTTTGGAAAAGGGATACTATTTAAAGCTAAAATATCTGCTGACTGAACTTAAAAATAAAATAAAAATTCACTATACTGTTTGGTTCGAATTAAAACGAAATGCTTCTTTATTAATGTCAGAAAAAAGGTATTTATCTCAATACTTCTTAAACTTTATTGATAGAAGTATGATTACTGAAGAAGTTATTGAGCCAGTTCAAATAAATGAACTTGAAATAATAATGAAAAACAATTTTAAAACGGCGAGGGATTTACGTGACTTAGCTGATTCATATTTAGTAAAATACATCATGGAATCCCATAAAACCTCTACTGCAAATATTTTGTTTTTAACCTACGATTATAAAGACTCTAAAACTCAAGTCAAGAAAGGACCCGGAAGACGAATAAAGGAATGGCTTACCGGTGAGAAAATTCAAAGCGTATGCCTCCTACAGCAAAAAGATAAAAACTTAGAGTTGTTTTATTTTTTTAAACCGGAACAAAGGAAAACGGGCTAACTCTTACTTCCAATGACAATTAAAACAATGAAGCATACCAATTTAGAAATACTGCAAATAGGATTTAAAGAAGGCTTTTTGCTTAGTCAAAATATCGTTTCCATTTCTGATTTCTTCATTAATGTTAAAATAGCTGATGAATATAGCGCTATAACTATTCTCTGCGAGCTCGATCAAAACGAAAAGGGCCAATGCGTCAAAATGCAGGAATTATATGGCATCGAATTGGCAAAGCAACTGCGTTTAAAAGATATAAATCTGCCAATAATTTTCTCTTCCTTCCTATCACGCAAACAGGTCTATAAAAGACATCCACAAAGCGAAATTTTAAAATTTGTCGGTCACAGCTTTGTTCAACTCCCTGCTAAACCGCAAGACTTTATTGATGCGGCAAAGAAATTAAAAACCCTTTCGCCGCTTGAATTAAAAGACGTGCAGCTTTTCGCTTGTAACCCAGATGGAATTGTAAACGCAAAGATTCATCAAATACCTTACCTATCGGAAAAATTGAAAACAGAAGGGTCTGCTTATGTGAAAAAGGAACTTGAAAATTATATCAAAGAAATGCATTTAGCATTCCATCAAAATTATGAAAGTTACTTAGCAGAGTTTGAAAAAGGATTTTCTATTATCAACGAGACAAGTATTGAAAGAGCAATAGACGCTGTTGCTGAAAAAGCAAAAAGTCTGATAATGGATTACAAACGCAAAATTGGAAAACGTGTAACAAATGATGACAAAAAACCGTGGAAACTTCTGTTGCTTGATGACGAATTAAATAAGGAAAGCAAAATTGTAAAAGCATTAGAAGCAAATGGTGTTAATGTAATTTATAAGTCCGCCGCCGATGAAGCAATGTCTGTATTAGAGAAAGATGACGCGCTGAGAGGAAAAATATCTGTAATACTTACTGATTACAGGCTTTATGAACAGGCGCAAGATGGAATGCAGGTACAGCAACAAAAACAGGGTTATGCTTTTTTGCAGGACGTTGGAGAAAAATATTATTCAAAAGTTATGAGCGCTATTGTGTACTCAGGCATGCCAAGACAGTTTTTATTGGACAACCTCAATACTTTTAAAATAAGAACAGAGAAGTATTCCAAAGCTGATTTCAAACCTGGAGATACCGGCGCTATTAATTATCTGGTAAGCCGCATTATAGAAGTAGGCGATAAAAATTATGAAGCCTTACTTGCGCTTCCACTTGGTAATGCAGGATGGAGAAATCATTTGCATAAATACTACCTCGTGTATAGAAATTTACCTGACTATGAAATAAAGGAAAGAGAGATTTGTGATTATTGTACAAAATGGATTGACCAGTTCAGAAATAATCAGAATCCTGCCACCCCAATGATTAAAGGAGATGCGTTTGAAGCAAAACTAAAGGAATCGGAGGCAGATACTATAAGCCGTTTTATAGCTTATTATAAAACGAGAAGATTAGCCCAATATCTCTATTTGTATTTTGAAAACAGGCGTAAGGAAAAGATCAGAAATGAGATAGCGGATATTTTAATGCACCCGGAAAAAAGCCGGAAAAATCAAAAAACAATTGATGGATTTTTTAGCCAGGTATTGGGTGTTAGTCTTACAGAATTTCCACTTGGAGCAGCGATGGAAGAGCTCAACTGGTTTGAATATGATTTGGATATAAAGGTGTTAAACAGTTACAACAGGCATAGGGAAAGATTTAATGAATATGAAAACTTGATTGGTGATTTTATTTCAGGAGATAAAGCTTTAATGCAATTGCTTAAAGAAAATAATTATTGTATTAAAGACGAAAAAGGAAATGAGATAACATTCAGTACTGAAAAATACAATCCATACCTGTTTGATAAAATGGATTTAGGTTTTTGCTTGGAATGGCTTGAAAAACAAATAAAGGAAATGAATAAATACGCAATCGAAGAATGCATTCAATTAATTCAACAACTCAAACAAGCCTGGAACTAACCATTCAAAACAGACGCATTAACCGCTACATTCTTTCTGTTTTAAGAACTACGGAAAAGAAGGTGGAAGAATATTACATTAAAAAATACAATCCTTTTTATAAATGGCAGATCGGGATCCTTAGCGAAGATGAGATTATTAAAGCCTTGACATTATTTTTTGGAAAAAATGAAACAGGTGAAAAGGTGAAAAAAAACATTGCTGCTTCAAAGGCCTTTTCCCAATTGGTTGCATCGTACAAAGAAAAAGCAGGAACAAAAGAACCCAAATCGCTTACTCAGCGCGACTGGCTTGATATTCGTGAGCATTATGAAAAAAAATTAAAGGAGGAATACGAAAACACGTTTGGTACTATAAGCCATAATGAAAATATTGATTACGGCGAACATAAGTATAGTAAAAGCAATGAGGAAACGACTGAAATTGATTCAGCAAAAGATGATTACGGATTAGAAGATGATGAAAACGATGAAACGCAAATAATGAGAGTCGTAGAAAATGAAATATGTGAAGTGCTTGATTTACTTCATAAGGGTAATTGGGTCGCTAAAGCTGTGCCATCTGATAAAAAAGGATTTAGTTATCAAATGGCTATCCTTAATTTAAATATTGAGGCTGAAACTTTTAACAATGCAATTTCCTTTTTAAAAAGCAAATATTCCAATGCTATGTTCACTTTAAAAGATATTAAAGGGCAGAGCTACATCGAAGGCTTTATGAATACTGGATAATTTATCTTTCCTAACTGTTACAAACTCCATGCATCTGAAGATGTATGGAGTTTTTGTTTTTACATAAAGCATAATTACTAATTCACAATAACTATTCATCAAATAACAGTATATGAAGTACAATAAAATAATACTCTTAACAATACCCGCAATGTACAAGTTAGGATTAAAAAATAATGAGATATATCCCTAACTACTGCTAACCTGTTTCAGAATTATGAATACAAAATGCAAACACCTCAGCCATATTTCTTCACCACTAAAACTTATAACTATGGAAGATTAAAAAAATAAGCCCTCGACTCATTTAACAACCTGCTGAACAAAATAAGCAGGTTGTTTTTAATATCTGTTTACATCATATAAAAATTCCTAACCGTTCATAACCATTCGAAAAAATAGTATAAGAAAAAATTAAAACAATAGCAATGAAAAACATCACAAAACATTTTCTTCCAAGACTTTTCTGGTTTCACTTATACTACAATCAATGGTTTAAAAATGTAGAAGGCATTAAAGCGTTCGCCACCCAAGTAATGAACTGGTTAATGAGAGAAACGCTTTCATTAGCTGCAAAGCTGCAGAAGCAAAACAAGCTTCTTAGTGAAGAAATCAAACAACATACTGAAGTATTGAATAAATGCCTTAAGCTACCATTTATTTCATCAGATGAATTACCCGGGATAAAGAGTAAACGCAGATTATATACGGCCTTAATTATCATTTCTATCATGGCAGAGTTTGGATTTAATTCTTTTGCAGCTTATGTGTTACTTCCAATACCTGGGTTAGTTGGCCTTATAGCGCAACTTGCATTTGCTTGTTTTGCAACCTTTGTTTTTATAAAGTTATTTGAACTCTTGTTTATTCAATTATTCAACGAACCTAAATATAATTCTGATGAACTACCTGAACGTCATATTGGGAAAATGGTATTTTACATTCTTGCAGTCATAGCATATGAATGTGGTGTATTTGTGTTATGCAAAGCAAGAGGCAGTTCTCTTGAAGGTATTCATGGTCTTGGTGACCTCACATTGATCGGAATAATATTCGGTATGATTGCACCGGTCGTGGCTGGATACTATGCCTATGAAAAAAATAGATTTCATGCAGCCTATAAGAATACAATTGCAATAAACAAGCTCAATAAAATCATTGCCAAAAAGTCTCAAACCATTAAGAAGAATGAGCATGCAATGGAAATACATTTCAAACAAAGATGCCAGGAACAATGGGCATTTCTCCAGGAGTTTAGACTTTATAAAGAGAATTACAATAGCAAAAAAGGTATTGAAAAAGAAGTGTTGGCCGGGCACTTTTGTGAAACTCAGGAAAGCTTTATAACAGAAGCGTTGGATCGATATACTAAATCAATTATCAGTGATGAATCACAGCTGGTAATTATTAAACGCGACCAACAAAACGGCCACACAGATCTAATTAAAAACGTGCAACCACAAGTATAATTATTTTAAAATAACCCTTATGAAAACGTCATCATTAATACTATTATTTCTAATCGCTCTCTGTTTTACAAGCTGTACCGAACAAAGAACTAACTACATCATATTACTTGATAATTCAAATAGTATCCCGAACGACTTATGGAATAAATATTTGTCTGTTATTGAGAAAACAGTTCTGCATAACCTGTGTAATAAAGACAAGCTAACGATCGAGTTCATTGATGAGTGCAGTATGACGAAAGCACAACGAATATATACGCTTGACCTCTCTCAAATTAATTTCTCTAATCTCTCAGACGGCCAAATTGCAAAAGATGATTCTGTTAAAGTACGGCTTACGCGATTTCTTGACGATTCAATCGCACCGGCATTGAAAGATAGCTTATATGAAGAAAGAGCACAAAGAAAAGTCTGTGCAAATTATACTGACATATTAAATGCGATACATGAATCAACATCTCTTCTAATGCCTAACAAAAACTTTTCCTCTTCTTTCAATGAAGTAACAAATAGCGCAGTGGGGAAGCATAATTATATATACACAAACTCCATAATTATTTTCAGTGATATGGTTAATGAAGATGCTGAGCACAAATATGATTTTACAAGAATGGCTACAGTACCCAACAATGATATAGATAAAAAAGTTGAAGAATTACATGACTTTCAAGCTATTCCCAATCTTACAGGAGTGCAGGTTTTCGTCTATGGAGCTACAGCCTCTCAAACTGGAATACATGCAGATCAACAGATAGAAAATATACAATACTTCTGGCAACAATATTTTAAGAATGCCGGCGCAGAATTAAAAGCGTATGGCTACGATACTCAAAATGAACTGCAGGAATATGTAAGTAGTGATTCACAACAATAGGGTCTTATTCAAAACTTTTAATGATTTTTAATGCTGCAGTTTATCAGGTCTGCTATTTCCTTTTTTCTGCGAGCAGTGGTGTATGCGATTGCTTGGTGTCTTGAGTTGTCTGGGCGATTACTAGTGGTAATCAGTGAATCACTTTTTAAACTGCTTAAAAGATGACCACAACTATCATTATAATAATTGTCTTCATTTTTTTCGGTGTATTATTAAAGCCATCAAAGCCTGTTGACCATCAGTATAAAGCCTCATTTGGAGACAGCACTACTTTCCTATCACGATGGAATCATGGGTTTGCAGTAACGGGAGGTAAAGCATTAACCAGAAAACTTTCTCATACCAACTGCGCATTGTTTGGGCCAACCGGCTCAGGAAAATCGAGCGTTGTGATTATGAGTTCGGTTGCGTCGTTGGCACGTGGCAGCTCTTCAATTATTATTAATGATGTTTCGGGTGAAGTGTATGAACATACAAGCTCATATTTAGCAAAGAAGAACTATAAAATATTACGGCTTGACTTTTCAAATGCTT
>JABDGW010000047.1 GCA_013285855.1 Bacteroidota bacterium | reverse complement strand
GAAGTTATTACCGGCTCTTTTCCTAATTTATCTTCTGTTTGCGAGCATCTTGCAACACTCAATAAAAATGTTATTCTTGGTTGCTCTGCATGGAAAGACCGGTTTAATATGGAGGATACTTTATTTGCCGGCGCCGTTATAAGTAAAATAAAAAAATACTTTACCGTACATTGCGACAGCAGCCTGATGGCAAACGATATGTATCAGCTTCACTGCAACAACATTTATTCTTTTATAAGAAAAACCACGCACTGGCACCGGCTTGCTTCTTACGGGCTTGAAAAAGATCTTGAATACTGCGTTACTGCCGATGTTGCCAACGTATTACCTCAGTATTATGATGGCGCTTTAATAGTTAAATAGTTTAAACTGATTGTTAACGTTTCTATAGGCTTTATTTACTGCCAACAATGGTTTATTTTTGCAGTTGCTTTTTTTTGAATGGAGCATTCACAAACTGTAAATTAAAATCAAACTAAAAGATTGGCTTTACCACATTTAATTAAATACATTTATAATAACGGCACTGATGAGGTTATACGCCGGGGCAAAAAAATATACTCATCTGGTTTTGTTGAGATGATTGAAAATGATGAACTGCTTGGTTCAATTGTTTTCAGGGTGAAAGATGATGCGTATAACACTTTTTATAAAGTGTATTTAAGCCGTTATAATAATATTCAAACAATTTCGCTGCGTTGCAGTTGTCCCTACAACCTTGGGGATATTTGCCGTCATGAAGCCGCTGCTCTTTTTCGTCTGCAGGAATTAATTGACAACAACCAGTTAGGCGAGACAGATACATCGTTTAAACAACAGCATACAGTTGTAAAGATGAAGCAGTTGGACATCAGGTCTATAAAAATGCTCTCTTCCCCGGATGCCTTATCTAATGCAGAAGATTTTTTACGCAGCGCCAAAGCAAATATTCTTGAAGCTGCTAATGATATTGTAAAGGCAGAGTTGAATTATGAAGGCGATAATTATTCACTGCAATTTCGTCGCAATGATGAAAAGAATTTAGATACAAGCTGCAATTGTAATTCAGAAACAAAGTATCCTTTATGCCTGCATAAAACAATTGTGTTATTGCAATTGTACAATAATTACGGAGCCGCTTTTTTTGATACAATCAGTAACCGCGACCGGGAAAAAAACAAGCTGCTTGCGTTATATGGTTATTCAACTGATGACGACCTGGAAGGAAAATTTGAATTTACTTTTCGTGATGGTAAGCCATTTTTGCGTGTACTTGATCCTTCTATCAAACGCATTATTGCGCCGCCTCCAATAGAAAGAAAGCCGTTTTTTTTGCCGGCGCAAAAAGAAGTTTTGATCGAGGAAAAAGCAACAGACGTTGCGCATCATCAAAAGCTTGGTGTTGTGTTGCGGTATGATGCGCAGCAATATCCTTATATACAGGCTGATGCCATTAAAGGCGAAGCAGATGAAGCTGCAAAACAGTATACCGGCAAAACAGAAAGGCTTGACCTTACAAAATTTGTAAATACTGAAGATTTAGACGAAGATGATAAAATGCTTATCCAGCACCTGCGGAAGCTATTGCCTTCAGAAGTTACAAGATATCTTAACCGCAATTCACCTTTCAGCGGCATTTGGGAAAACATCACACAACAGCATACGGATGACCTGCCTGAAGAAACAAGGCATTTAATAATTGAATATCTTCTGCCTAAATACAAAAAACTATTTTCAGAAAAAAGTGAAGGCAATTTTGCGTTTTTGCTGCCTCTGAAAAAAAGTTTTATAACAGCAAATCTTGAACCTGCTGTTTTATCAAATCAATATATACAACCCCAGTTTAGCATTGCACATAACAATAACGCATACGAAGTAAGCTGCTCTGTAAAATTGCTGAATTCGGTTGTACCACTTGAAGCAAATGCAATCGCTTCGCCGCTTGTATTTCAGCATGAGACCACTTTTTATTTATGGCAAAAAACGGATGATGTTTTATTGGCTGAAAAATTTTTGGTGGATGGCAAAATAGTAATTACAGAAGAAGAGTGGAATAAGCAATTGCTTGAATTTATTTTGCCGCTTACCAAACAATACGATGTTCAATTCAACGGCATTCAAAAAGAAGAATTAAAAAATGTGCGCCCCGAAATGCGTTTGACGATTAAAGAAAAAGGCGAGTATTTATTGTTTCAGCCTTTCTTTAATTATAATGGCTATGATGTGCGCCAGGAAGATAAACGCCGCATTATTATTCCTGCTGTTGATAAGCTTATTATTATTCACCGTAACGCAGAAGCAGAGCAACTGCAGATAAAAAAGATAGAGAACCTTCATTCATCCTTTATACATACAGATGCTGATACGCTGGCATTAAAGGGCAACGATGTATTAAAAAATAACTGGTTCTTTTTATTTGCTGATGCAGTAAAGGAAATGAACATTCCTGTGTATGGTTTTGATGCGTTGAAAAAATTCAGGTTTAATACCGCAAAGCCATCAACCAAAATTTTTATCAGCAGCAATACAGATTGGTTTGATGCCAAAATTGATATTCATTTCGGCGAACAGAAAGTTACAGTTGCCGATGTAAAAAAAAGCGCTTGCAAATAAGCAGCAGTTTGTTCCCCTGCAGGATGGAACACTAGGTATTTTACCTGAAGACTGGATCAGAAGATATTCAATGTTGTTTGCAGTGGGTGAAGGCAAAGCAACCAACATCAAATTAAGCAAATATCATTTTGGTGTAATTGAAGAATTATATGCACAGCGTAATGAAGAAGAAATATTTTTTAAGCTTGAAGAAAAATATGAGCGTTTAAAAGAGCATCATACTGTAAAACAAATTGAGCCACCAATACATCTTCAAAACATATTACGTCCTTACCAGATTTCCGGCTTTCAATGGCTGAATTATTTAAGCGAGGTAAGCTGGGGCGGCATTCTTGCAGATGATATGGGACTGGGTAAAACGGTGCAGGCTTTATCTTTTTTGCATCATTATAAAAGAGAACATACAAAAATAAGAGCGTTGGTTGTTTGCCCAACATCACTAATGTTTAACTGGGAGAATGAAATAAAAAAATTCACCCCTTCTTTAACATGGTATATTCATCATGGCAGCACACGCTCCCAGCAAATGGAATTATACCAGAATGCAGATGTAATAATTACCACCTATGGCACTTTGCGCAGCGATATACAATTATTCACTGAATCAGACTTTGATTATGTAATTCTTGATGAAAGCCAGGCTATAAAAAATCCGCAGAGCAAAGTAACAAAAGCAGCAAGCCTGTTAAGTGCAAAAAACCGTTTGTGTATGAGCGGAACGCCTTTGCAAAACAATACATTTGATATGTATGCACAAATGAATTTTTTAAATCCCGGAATGCTGGGCAGCATGGAATTTTTCCGTCAGGAATTTGCTATTCCTATTGATAAGTTTGGCGAGAAAGATCAGAAAGAACATTTGCGCAAATTGCTTTATCCATTCATTTTAAGAAGAACAAAAGAACAGGTGGCTAAAGACCTTCCTGAAAAAAGCGAGATGATATTGTTCTGCGAAATGAATGAAGAGCAACGCAGGATTTATGATGCCTACCGCAACGATTACCGCGATAAAATTTTAGGGGTTGTAGAAGAAAAGGGCGCCAATAAATCCCAGCTTACAATATTACAGGGCCTGATGAAACTTCGCCAGATCTGCGATAGCCCGGCCATTGTAAATGATGATGAAAAATATCCGAATGTTTCTGTAAAGCTTGAAGAACTTGGCAGAGAAATTTCTGAAAATATCGGCAATCATAAAGCGCTTGTATTCTCACAATTTCTTGGCATGCTTGCGCTGATAAAAGAAAAGATGAAAGAGCTTGGAATTGATTATGCGTATTTTGATGGTAGCACTTCTGCACCAGACCGTGAAAAAGCTATCCAGCGTTTTCAAACTGATGAAAATTGCCGTGTGTTTTTAATATCGCTTAAGGCTGGTGGTGTGGGTTTAAATTTAACTGCTGCTGATTATGTTTATATAGTTGACCCGTGGTGGAACCCCGCAGTAGAGCAACAGGCAATTGACAGAACCCATCGTATTGGCCAAACAAAAAACATATTTGCTTATCGCATGATATGTAAAGACACTGTTGAAGATAAGATATTAAAACTGCAGGAACGCAAACGTGCACTGGCTGCTGATCTTATAACCGATGATACCTCGTTTGTAAAGGCGCTTACCAAAGAAGATGTGGAATATTTGTTTAGTTAAAAGATTTTATATAATTATTTCACTTCACACAACTCATCCCATCTTGAAGTATACCGCGGGCTTCTGAATTCCTGTCGCATTTTCCAGTTGCGTTTGGTGCCGCTTGCTGCAAACTTCAACACGTCATCACGCATGCTAAAATTGATGTTATCCATCATGCTCATCAACATGCGATTATTATTTTCTTTATGCGGAATAAAAAAATCTCCCTGCACAGAAGTATCCTGGATAATACCACTCAACATAACACCAGCTTTTTTATACAACTTTCCTTCTTCATAAATGCGGTCAACAATTTTCATGGCAGCTTTTATCAACTCACTTGTAACACAGGTTGCATGTGGCAACATAATACAATCGCTTATCATTGGTCCATGTGAAAAATGACCATCGCCTGAACGTGGCATTTTAGGAACCACAAATGCACTTATCGCAGAAGCTGCACCAAACTGGCGGCGCAACTTTTCAGCAGCTCTTGATGTGTAGGTAGCAACGGCTTCTTTAATACTTTGTTTGTCTTTTACAGGTGTACCAAACATGCGGGTAGTCGCAATCATTTTTTTCTCAACCAATTCTTCATCCATTACAATGAAAGGCTCGCACTTCAATTCTTTGATCAATCGTAATCCAACAACGCCGCCCAGATTTTTTTTCGCCCATTCTTCAGGCATTTGTGTTAAATGATAAGCATCAAAAATGCCAAAGGCTTTTAATTTATTTGCATACTGTCTTCCAACACCCCAAACATCACCAACAGGTGTTTTATGTAATGCACCATTCACATCGTCTTTTGTTTTTAAAACAGTAACACAATTTGTTTTTTGTTTATCAAGCTTCGCAATATGATTTGCCACTTTGCTTAATGTTTTTGTTGGAGCAACGCCAACAGAAACTTTTACTCCGGTCCATTGTTCAACAGTCTCACGAATTTGTAATGAAACAACATCTAATTTCTCAAAAGGAACATCATCCATATTTATAAAAGCTTCATCAACGGAATACACTTCAACATTTTCTTTACCCATAATAATGCGTAATGTTTCCATTACACGCCAGCTCATATCACCATACAAATTATAGTTCGATGAAAACGTTGCGATCTCGTATTTCTCAATAATTTCTTTTGCCTGGAAATATGGAATTGCCATATCAACACCTAATGCCTTTACTTCATCGCTGCGACTTACAATACATCCATCATTATTACTTAAAACCACAACAGGTTTCTCAGCAAGCTCCGGCCTGAATACTCGCTCAGCAGAACAATAAAAACTATTACAATCAACAACGGCGTACATCGGAGTTATAAGTTTTAAGTGATAAGTTATAAGTTGAATAATGCAGCCTGTTTTATTTCCTCCTTCATCCCTTCAAACATAAACTTCTCAACTTGTTTATAATATTCACCGGCTTTTCTTCTTAACAACAATGCATGATCTGCAATAAATCCTCCATGAAAATTCGCATGCTGATATTCCATCCATCCTTTTTCATATTGCCATGGTTGCAATCTTCTTGCGATAGTTAAATGCGGCTCTGTTATAAAAAATGGTTTATTGTCTTTGTCAATCTTCATAAACTTTTGTGCAGCTTGCCTCAATTTTTTTACAGCATTCATAATAGGCACTTTACTTACTATGTTTATATAGATTGTATGTGTTGGAAAACTGCCGAAGTCTTTTAGTTCTACTTTAAATGGTGATAGGGTTCTTGCATTGTTGCGCAATGCATTCACAATCCTGCTTTCTGTTGCAGGATATTGTTTAAACATGGTTAACGTTATATGTGGTAATCCAACTTTAATACTTTCAAATTTATAGTCTGCTTTAAACTTTTCTTTAATCGCCGTTATATCATCCCATAATGCTTTGTGTGGTTGCAATACCAATAAATATTCTATCGGCAATAAATGATTTATTGAACGTAATTCTTCATCGCTAATAAATTCCTGTAAACGCATTGCTTGTTTCATATGTTATTGTTTATTCTGTTCTTTTGACTTGAACCAAAAGAATCAAAAGTTCAAGGCTCCAGAAAAATGACTAAAATTTATTGTATTATGCTACAACGAAGAAGCTATGTATGAGTTATGAAATGCGCTCTGCAATTGTATTATTCAGCATTTGAATTTGTGTCACCATCTTCGTTGCTTAACGCTTCATTCAATAAATTTTTTAACGTCATTTTTCTGATGCCGCTTCGAAATCCTGCAAATCATTTAATCAGTTTAATCCCGGTTCAGACAACTTAAACACACTTACCTGTTTGCATTTATCATATTGATTAACGCGTTTTAATAAAATCAATTCATCAACCATAAAACTTGCATTGAATGTTTTGCGTGAATAATCCATTATCGCTTTTTCGTACACGTTTTGTTGCAGGCTTCTTGCAATCGTCATGTGCGGATGATTGATCAATCTTGCATTGGGAAAACCATTATCATTAATGTATGTATTGATTGTTTTCAACGATGTTGCCAATTGTTTAAATGGCTCATGATTTTGGATGCGTGCATACACCGTTTTCGATGATGGAAAGCCGCTGAAATTATTTATCATCACATCAAAGCTTTGCTGGCTGCTGATAATTTTATGCATCCATTTAATCAATGTTCCTTCCATTGTTTCTTTCGCCAGGAAGTTGGCTACTGTTATGTGCGGGAGTGTTTTTTTGGCAATGCTTACATTGTATTCCGAAGAAAAATTTTCTTTCTCTGCTTTCAATTGATTAAAGATTTCTTCGTTGGGATGAACTACTAATAAGTATTCATAAAATTTAGGTGCATGAAACCCAAAATCGCTTTTCGGTACCATATATATACAATTTAAAGTTTGAAAAATTACTTACTACCAACCGCTAAACTAATCAATTTAGTTTACTTTTGCTAAAAAAATTAGTTAATTAAAATCTTTGTATATGGAAAGGGAAATAACATACGCTGCAGTTTATGATGGCAGCAAAAATTTTACACAACACAATGTAAAAACCGCGAATGCAAATGGCTTTGGTGCGGCGGCTGATGATTACATGGAACGCGGTATTGATCTAAACGAACAATTGATTTTAAACAAGCCCGCCACATTTTTCTTTCGCATGAATGGTGATGCAATGATTGAAGACGGCATCTTTAGCGGTGATGTTTTAATTGTTGATCGCAGCATAAAGCCATTAAGCGGAAAGGTGATTGTCGCGATACTCGATGGTGAATTATTGGTACGGCGCATACAACGAAACTCGAACAATGTTGAGCTTATTGCCGCTAACAAAAAAATGAGCAATATTCAATTTGCATCGTTCGACGACCGCAGTAATGTGTGGGGCGTGGTAACCTGCGTAATTCATGTGCTCGAAAAAAGTTTATTCGTTACAAAAAATAAAAGCGACTTCAATCAAAAAGATAAATACGGCAAAGAGCAAAAGTTTTATTAGAATTTTTTTTGGTGACGAGCTGTGGTAAGGATGGCATCATGGTTGCGTCGCAACACTTGAGCTGCAGAATAAATAGCAGCATTTATCTGAACTATGATTTATCTGATTAAAAGATTAGCCTGATAGATTTAATCAAGAAGATAGAATAAATATCAAGGTTCAACAGCCGAAAAATCATCACTACAAAAACTTAATCAAAGCGTCTGAACGGATGTGCTGAATATCATCCGTTCTTGATTTTTTCTTTGGTTACTTTCTTTTGTATCAAGACAAAAGAAAGTGACAAATACATTTAAAAACAAAAACATTTTTATGAAAAACATCACACATAATCCAAATGCAAAACCACAACCAACAGAAAAAGAAGAAACAACACAATATCATCATGGTCGCGGAGCGCAAATCAATACAAAAAATAAATTTTTAATTAATGAAGTAAGCAAAGAACATGTAGAAGCCATTGATGACTGGGAAGAAAAAACATTGCCAACAATTTATTTAGAACAGGAAGTAAAAACAATTGTAAACAAAGTTGAAAGTCCTGATGTTGGCATGAGTTACAGTATGAACCCTTATGCAGGTTGTGAGCATGGTTGCATTTATTGTTATGCGCGCAATGTGCATGAATACTGGGGTTACAGCGCTGGAATGGACTTTGAGCAAAAGATCATCGTAAAGAAAAATGCGCCGCAGTTGTTGCGTAAATTTTTGATGCATCCAAAGTGGGACGCCACGCCATTAATGTTAAGCGGCAACACAGATTGTTATCAGCCTGCAGAACAAAAATATCGTTTAACACGTGGCATGCTGGAAGTATGTAACGAGTTCAATCAACCCGTTGGCATTCTTACAAAAAATTCATGGATATTAAAAGATAAAGATGTACTGAGTGAAATGGGTAAAAAAAATATTGTATCAGCAATGGTTTCGATAACTTCTTTTAATGAAGATTTGAGAAGAGTAATGGAACCACGCACCACAACAGCCAAACAAAAGTTGAAAGTGATCAATGAATTAAGTACTGCGGGTGTGCGCATGGGCATTATGATGGGACCAATGATTCCCGGTTTGAATGAACATGAAATGCAACGCATCATGAAAGCGGCAAGAGATAATGGCGCTACGTTTACGGCTTACACTTTTATACGATTGAATGGTGCTATCAAATTTTTGTTTCGCGATTGGCTGTATAAAAATTTTACAGAGCGTGCAGATAAAGTTTGGCATTTGATTGAGAACAGTCATGACGGGCAGGTGAATGATACACGCTGGGGTGTGCGTATGCGTGGAGAAGGACCGATTGCACAATTGGTGGCGCAACAATACCGCAAATATGGAAAATTATATGGTATGAATGCAGAAGACTGGAGCCTGGATCGTTCGTTGTTTAAAAGACCTGGGGATGCGCAGGGAAAGTTGTTTTAAAATGTTGAGTGATGAAAACAATAACCTGCAAACAATTGCGGCAAATGATTGCTGATGTTTTAAGTATAAACATTGATGAAATACGTGCAACAAAAGACAACCAATTCTTTTATGAATTTGATATGCTGCCAACAGATGATGAGATTGATGAATTTATTATTTCGAGTGCTTGTTTTGATGATGAGATGAAGGAGTTTTTGTTGAGTGAGGTTGGAAATTTGATGGTTGATGAAGATTAGTGTTAGAAAATTTTATAAAATAAAAGGTTTTATATTTAAATGTGTCTGATTGGTTATCTAATTCTGAAACTCAAGTGAATTTAAAAAAACAAGTTTTATTGATGAAGCAAGGTGATGAAGATAAAATTAGTATTTCAGCTTTAAAATTTCATGAGCTGGGAAATTATAGTAATATGACGAAGGGAAATTTATGACTCATTTAGAAAATCTCTACTTCATCGCTCTTATTCCACGCAGAGAATTGCGTGAAAGAATTACTTTAATTAAGCATGATTTTGCAACATAAAGTTACTTTATAGTTGCCATGAAAAATGTAGTACAAGGGAGTGACACAACCGTGCGCAATTGAAATTCAAAAGCTCACTACATAAAAATTATTTTCTTATGGCTTCACTCTTTCATACACTGAAATTTCTTGATCACCTGTTGCATTAGTTGCTGTTTGCGTAAAACTATTGTTGCCGTTTTTTGTGATAGCGAGCACAAAAGTTCTGTTGTTTAATTCGGGCCAGGTTGAAACAGTAATAGTTTCTGTAAGATTATTACTGCTGTCAATTGAAAAGGTTCCGTAACTGATGCCGGTTCTTTTTTGCGATGAATCAGTATAATAATCTCCGTATGAAAAATTGCCGGCATAAAAAGCTTTGTATTCAATGTCGTTGTGCGTGATAGTATCCTTGCCGCGCAAAGCATAAGAAGAGACCTGCTTCCATATTCCATCTAATATTGAAGTAGTATTTGTTGCTGCTGACTTATAATTTTCTGTAATTTTTATTTGGCCTTTGTCAGACATTTTTGTGGTTGTTTGCACATAACCCGTATCATTTTTATTAATGTTTACAGTATCTGAAAATATATCTGTGCTTTGCAAATTTTCTGTTGCGTTATATATAATGTGTTCAACAAGTTTTCCTGAATCAATTGTAAATTTTCCAATTGCAAAAGCAGAAACATCATGTGCAGGATTCATGAGCACATACATCATTACACTATCAATGTAAATTTTTAATTGCCTGTTTTCAGCAGAGGTTGTATCAACACCGTTGCCTTTAAAATTTTGTTTCTCCATTTTGTAAGCGCCATTCATACTTATTACACTGGTAGAAGTATTACAACTTACAATCGCAAGCAATAAAATGCATGCAAGCTTCTTCATGTTATGATTTTGCTGAAAGATAAAAGTTTCTGATTATCCGGTTATAAGAGTGTTTGTTCGTGGTAAGATAATTGTCCGTTGATAATTTTTGCGGGCTGCGTGTATGTATGCTCAGTTGCTTTTCCCGTTTCCATTATGTGATAAACAGTCCAACCATTGAGTTTTAAATAATCAGAAACCATTGAGCGATGACAACTCCACCAAACCGCTTCGGAACACATATATGCAGTGCTTTTTTTAAGAGCAATTGTTTCCAGTTCATGAATTCCATTTTTGAATTCATTTGTCTCCATGTAATCTGCATAACCGCGAAAAGCCGGATGCCTCCATGCTGTATTCTTTGAATCTTTTTGAACTGGTCTTCTTCCACCTAAAGATTTTAAATGCACATATTGAATGTTATTCCCAGACATTGATAATTCAAGATTTTCTTTATTAAAATGCGGGTAACGTTTTGAACCGGGAAAACTTCGTATATCAACCAATGTTTCAATATTAAATGATTGAAGCATTGTAATAAAATGCTCCAGCGTTCTTGTTGAATGACCGATCGTCCAGATTTGTTTTTGATTTGCTTCATTCATATAACTGAATAAAAACTTCTGAATCCTGGTATGAAAAATAAAGGTTTGGCAATGTTTTTAAACACATTGGTAATGTACCTGCAATAGTGGCTTTATTTTCTCTTATATACCGGCACGGTACTGCATGGTTCGCCATACATAATGCTTTTTACGTGCGGTTGTAATAAGGCTGTGATTTTAAGATATGCGCTGTCAGGAATTTTTATTTCGCCGCAACCTTTTATTACAACACGCTTATCTGTGTAATCTTTCGTGTTGAGTGTATTGATATTATTCAGCAGCAATGTTTCAATCAATTTTTCCTGGTTACCCAACACAATATTTTTTGCAAAAGGTTGCAGGTATGTTGCAATAAGCATATAAGCCCAAACAGGAATAATTGCATCTGTTGAACAGGTTACTGCAACATTTGAATTTTCAAATTCATTCCAGTTGGTATTTTTTAAAGCTTCGCGAAAATCTTTTTCTTTAATTATCAATCCGCGAAATAAATATTCTTTTATATCAAAAACTTTTATTGGTTCTTTTGGATAAAAATCTTCTAGGTTCAATGTTATCAGCCCGCTTGCCTCAATCCTGTTTACAATTATTTCAGCCGTTTTCATCATTAACTATTTTAAACAAAATTACGAAACAGAAAGGCTTATAAAAGCGAAAGGCTAACCGTTTGGTTAGCCTCTGCGTCAAAATAAACTTTATTAATAGAATTTAGAACGATAATCTTTTATATCTGCCGCTTTCTTCAATGCTGTTATTGCCTGGCCGGCCTGCTGTTTCAGCATTTGCTCTATTTGCTGCTTTTGCATTTCTGCAGTTGCCCCAATGTTAGAAGTTCCTGAAACACCTTCTGAGCGCAAAACAAATACACCGGAGTTTCCTGCAATCGGTGCACTTAATTTATTTAAAAGCTGTTTATTAAAGGAAGCTCCTATAAACTGCGGTTCATTACCAAGCACAGGCACAACAAATGCTGAGAAATTAAGGCTGTCAACTTTTTGAACCGGCTGATGTGCATTCTGTGCAACCTGCTCCAGTGTAGAACCTTTCATTTGTTGCGCAATTATAATTTTAGCTTTCTTTTCATTGCGCACAACTGGTTCAACTGTTTGCTGAACTGCTGTTGGAGAAGCGAGGCCTTTTTCACTCACACCGCTAAGCAATGCCACAACATAATTATCACTAATATTCTGAGGGTCAGAAACAGTGCCTGGCTTATTATCGTAAGCCCATCTAACTAATTCCCTGCTTTCACCTACACCCGGAATTGTAAAATCATTTTGTTTAAACTCCTGTGATGGCAAAACTGTAAGCTTTTGCTTTTTAGCATTGGCTTCAAACTCCTGCTGATTACGGCTTGCGGCTGCAAATTGTGAAGCTGCATTGCTGGCTGCATTATCTGTTTCAGGGCTTGCAACAATTGGCTTTGAAAGATATGCGATCTTATAACCTGTTTCGCTGCCATGCTGCCCGAGTATTTCTACATAGTGATATCCATATACTGTTTGAACAACTTTTGTTTCGCCAACTTTTCCTGTAAATGCAAAATCATTAAAAGATTCATCCATTTGCCCTGAAGGAAAATAGTCATACACTCCGCCTTTGTCTTTACTTCCCGGATCATCAGAATATTTAGCAACCACAGAATCGAAAGATGCCCCGTTCTTAATTAATGCGATTGCACTATCCAGCCGTTTTTTTGCAGTACTGTCATCTCTTATCGCAACAAGTTGCCCAGAACTTTGATCCTGCTGATGAGTAGCCACTAAAATATGGCGCACTTTTGCTGAGTCTGGTATCTCCTGCTTTGCAATCATTTTAGCAATAACATAATTACTGCCATCTATATAGGGCCCATACATTTCACCCGGAGAAAGTTTGAATAATGTATCTTTTATTGCCTGCTTAATTTCTTTACCGCCAATTACACTATTATAATACTGCGTCTCATCGCCTTTTGAAGTTAAAAAAGTTTTTACGTCTGTTGCTGTTGAAAACCCGGTTTTTAACTGGTTAACCTCATTGCGTACAGATGCTGAATCATTTGCGCTTGGTGCGCCGCTGAATGATACATAAGATATAGTGCGTGTTTCTTCGTCTCTTTCAAATTGCTTTGAATGCTTTTTTATGTATGCATCCATTTCATCAGCAGAAACTTTTACAGTACTGTCTGATATGCTTGTATATGGAACATATACATAAGACGCTTTTGATATTGCATTGGCATCTGCGTTCATTTTTTCACTCATCCATTTAGGCACATATACGCCGCCGCTTATTAATGATTGATATTTCTCTGCCTTAGTTTGTAATAGCTGCGGTTCAATATATGCCTCGTTGAAATTTTTAACCTGCGGATCATCTGTCCTGCTTTTTATGGCTGCAAATTGTTTTCTTGCAGTGTTGGCATCATACTGCCCCGTTTTAGGATCTGAAAATAATTGCTGCATAAACTGCGGTGGATTGTTTCCAAACAAAATATCAGACAATTCATTTCCTGTAACAGCAATACCAAGCTTATCTGTTTCCTGCTCGATCAAATCCTGGTTAACCATATAATCCCACACCTGGCCAATTAACTGGCTGCGCTGCGTTTGGCCATTGTTCATCTGTTCATAAAAACTTACTTTGTGCTCAAACACATCGTGCTCTATAGATGCGCCGTTAATTTTTCCCACTGTGCTGCCAGATCCTGTTAAACTTCCCTTACGGTAAAAAGCATCCTGCACAATAAATGCAAGCAGTGATAAGGCAATTGCTCCGAAAACTATCCAGGCAGCTCTGTCCCGGATTTGCTGAATAAGTGACATACTGATTTTTAAAGGATGGCAAAAATAGGGGAAATGGACCTTTGAACAAACTGTGTATAAATACTGTGGCTGATTGCTTCTTATTTTACTTAAAATAATTACCCCGGCTTTTGTGAAACATGAATACACATGTTTATGTTAGAAAGCACCTTTTTATGTGTTTAACCTGAAAAAAAGGCGATGTGCATCTTAATAAAGAAAGAATAAAAACCAGTCTTTTATGAAAACAAGCTCAATCAAGTTTAATAAGCACAATTTTTAATATTGGTTATAACATTGATAAGTTGTGAATTGATACTGTGGATTATTTTTTTATTTTTTTCCAACATCTGTTAAAATCTAATGAAAGTTTAATAGGAGTAAGCGTTGCTGTTGTGAATTAACCGTGTGTTTCTGCTGAATAACCTTGCTTAAATTAACTTTGCATGATGTGAATAATAAAGTTTTAACCATATTCACACCCGTAGTAGTAATAGTTTCTTTATATAAAAATGTATTCTTAATACATATATTATGGTTGATATGAACATTGATGAGGCAAAAGCAAAAGTGGAAATAAAAGGTTTTTTAGACCTGGATATAGATGCATCGCTGGATTTGTTTCATGAAATTGAATTGCTGAAAAAAGAGAAGAATGCTGTTGTGCTGGCGCATTATTACCAGGAGCCGGATATACAGGACGTTGCAGATTTTATTGGTGATAGTTTGGGACTTGCGCAGCAGGCCGCAAAAACAGATGCTGATATGATTGTATTTGCCGGCGTGCATTTTATGGCAGAAACCGCAAATATTTTAAACCCGGCGAAAAAAGTTGTGTTACCTGATTTAAAAGCCGGATGCTCATTGGCTGACAGCGCACCGGCAAGTGCATTTAAAGCATTTAAAGAAAAGCATCCTGATCATGTTGTTATTTCTTACATCAACTGCACAGCAGATATAAAAGCTATGAGCAATATAATCTGCACCAGCAGCAATGCAGAAAAAATTATTGAAAGCGTGCCGAAAGATCAACCAATAATTTTTGCACCTGATAAAAATCTTGGAGCATATTTAAATAAGAAAACAGGAAGAGATATGTTGCTGTGGAACGGCGCCTGCATGGTGCATGAAATTTTCAGCCAGCAAAAAATATTAAAACTGAAAATGCTTCATCCAAACGCAAAACTTATTGCACATCCTGAATGTGAAGAAGCAGTTTTGCAGTATGCTGATTTTATTGGCAGCACAACACAGTTATTAAAATTTGCAGTTACAGATTCAGCTAACGAATTTATTGTGGCAACAGAAACCGGCATTCTGCATCAAATGCAAAAAGATGCACCGGCAAAAACATTTATTCCTGCGCCACCAGATAATTTATGTGCCTGCAATGATTGCCCGCACATGAAATTAAACACGCTTGAAAAATTATACTTGTGTATGGAATATGAGCAGCCTGAAATTTTAATGGATGAGCAAATAAGGCTGGCTGCTTTAAAGCCAATACAAAGAATGCTTGAGATAAGTAAAGCCGCTGGTCTTGGCGGGTAATTATAAATATTTATCGCCTTTTTTCTTTTTTACTTCTGCTAAAAATTCTTTTACCTGTTGTTCTTTTTCTTTTTTGCAGATAAGTAAAACATCTTTGGTGTCTATCACAATAAAATCTTCAAGGCCTTGCAAAACCAACAATTTTTCTTCAGGCGCAGATATCATTGAATTGTTTGTTTCAAACGTAATTACGTTTTCACTTATAATAGCATTGCCTTTTTCATCCCGGTTAAGGTTGGTATAAGCGCTGTTCCATGTTCCAAGATCACTCCATCCAAAATCTGCGGGAATAACAAATACATTATTTGCTTTTTCCATAATCGCATAATCTATAGAAATGCTTACACACAAAGGATAAATGCGTTCCAGCGCATGCTTTTCGTCATTCGTATTTAAATTATTTTTTTCAGAGGAAAATAATTCAAACATTTCGGGCTGGTATTGTTCAAAAGCATTAATAACAGTTTTTACATCCCACATAAAAATACCTGCATTCCATAAAAAATCCCCGCTTGCCAAAAATGTTTTTGCCAGGTCAGCATCAGGTTTTTCTGTGAAAGTTTTTACTCTGAAAACATTCTCTTCTTTTGAGCCGGATGCATCATACTGAATATAACCATAACCCGTATTTGGATAAGTTGGTTTAACACCAAGCGTAACAAAAGCACTATTTTGTTTTGCAAAATTCAATGCCTGCAAGCTCAACTGTTTAAAAGTTTCTTCATCAGTAACAATATGATCACTTGGCGCAACCACAAGCGCGGCTTCGGGATCTTTTTGTAAAAGTTTGAATGAAATATATGCAACACAGGGCGCAGTATTTTTTCTACTTGGTTCGGCTAAAATATTTTCATGATGTATTTCGGGTAACTGCTCTTTAATAATATTTACATATTCTTCTGAGGTGATGATGTAAATATTTTCAGGCAAAATAAAAGCTGCATACCTTTTATAAGCTGATTGAATAAGTGTTTCACCGCTATTAAGAATATCTAAAAACTGTTTGGGAAATGAAGCACGGCTTTTTGGCCAAAATCTTGTTCCTAAACCTCCTGCGAGAATAGCCGCGTAATAATGTTTATTCATAAGATAATTAAATTATTCCTTCACGTATAAGATCGTGCAAATGTATAAAACCCAGATAAGAATTATGTTCATCAACAACTAACAGTTGATTAATATTAAAAGCGTTCATTTTTTCGAGGGCTTCTACAGCCAGCGCATTGTATAAAATATATTTCGGATCTGCAATGATAATATCCGCTGCAGTAAGATTTTTTATATCATCTGTTTTTTCCAGCAATCTTCTAATATCACCATCTGTAATAATGCCTTTTATTTTCTTTGATTCATCAAGTACAACAGTTGCACCAAGCCTTCCTTTGGATATTTCAATAATTACATCCTTAAACAATGTATTAAGTTTTACAAAAGGCCGCTGGTTCATTTTATACATATCATCAACCCTTAAATAAAGTCGTTTGCCTAAATTACCGCCGGGATGAAATTTTGCAAAATCATTACTGTCAAAGCCATTTAACTGCATAAGGCAAACAGCAAGCGCATCACCCATAACCATCTGCGCAGTTGTACTGCTTGTTGGCGCTAAATTATTAGGGCAGGCTTCCTGGCTAACCGTAGTGTTTAAAAAAAATATCAGCGCTCTTTGCGAGGAAAGACATATTACTGCCCGCAAAAGCTATTATTTTATTTCCTGAATTTTTTATAAGCGGAACCAGCACTTTTATTTCATCGCTTTCGCCACTTTTGCTTATAATGATAACCACATCATCTTTTTGTATCATTCCCATATCACCATGAATAGCATCTGCTGCATGCATGAATAAAGAAGCTGTGCCGGTAGAATTTAATGTAGCAACAATTTTTTGCGCTATTATAGCGCTTTTGCCAATACCTGTAACAACAGCTCTTCCTTTTGATTTATTTATTAAATTAACGGCTTCTTCAAAAGATGTATCTATAAAATTTTTAAGATTGTAAATAGCATTCGCTTCCTGCTCAATTGTATTAACTGCAGATTCTTGTATGCCTTTTTTCATTGCTGCAAATGTAGGATGTTGTTTTAATGCAGGTAATAAGTAATAATGAAGTAACTTTAACTAAATAAGAATCTCACAAAATTATTTATAACTTATTTTTGTTTTAATCATCAAAAAGTACTCATTATACTGCGCACAGATATTTGATGCAGATTTTGAAAAACCAAATGGTATTATTACCTTAAGAGATTATTTACGGCTCCTTTTTAAGAGCTGCGGAAACATGTGAACAAATGGCAAAGAAAATTGCAAAAGATTCTAAAGAGAATCTGATTGAAAAAAAGATTGCTGCAAAAAAGCCAGCAACTAAAACAGTAAAAGAGAAAACAAATACCAGTCCTGATATTCATACAGCGCTGCACGAGCATTTCGGTTTCGAGCAGTTTAAAGAACGGCAGGAAGAAGCTATATTAAGTTTATTAAGCGGCAGGGATACTTTTGTAATTATGCCAACCGGCGGCGGTAAAAGCTTGTGTTACCAATTGCCGGCATTAATGCTTGAAGGTTGTGCAATAATTGTAAGCCCGCTCATAGCTTTAATGAAGAACCAGGTAGATCTTGTACGTGGTTATAATGAAAACGATACGGTCGCGCATTTCTTAAACTCATCTTTAAATAAAGGGCAGATTAAAGAAGTAAAAGATGACCTTACCACGGGCAAAACAAAGCTTTTATATGTTGCGCCGGAAACATTAACCAAACAGGAAAATCTTGATTTCTTCCGCGATTTGAAAATATCTTTTTTTGCGGTAGATGAAGCGCATTGTATTTCAGAATGGGGACACGATTTCAGGCCGGAGTATCGTCGTTTACGTGAAATGATGGATATTATTGATGAACACATTCCGGTAGTTGCATTAACCGCAACAGCAACACCAAAAGTGCAAAGCGATATTGAAAAAAATCTTGGGTTGCGCAATCCTAATATTTTTATTTCTTCATTCAACCGCCCAAATCTTTATTATGAAATTCAGCCGAAAGTAAAAAAGGATCAAACCATAAAAGCACTAGTTCGCTTTATAACAAATATGACAGGGAAAAGCGGAATTATATATACGCTTAACCGTAAAACAACAGAAGAACTCGCGGAAATTCTTGTTGCAAATAATATAAAAGCAGTTGCTTATCACGCAGGGTTAGATTCTAAATTAAGAGCGGAAAGGCAGGATCTTTTTTTAAATGAAGATACACAGGTTATTGTTGCAACCATTGCATTCGGAATGGGAATAGATAAGCCAGATATCAGGTTTGTTATTCATTACAACATACCAAAATCAATAGAAAATTATTACCAGGAAACCGGCCGTGCAGGTCGTGATGGACTGGAAGGGAAATGTATTTTATATTATTCGCATAAAGATGTAAGCAAGTTGGAGCATTTAATGCGTGACAAACCTTTAAGTGAAAGAGAAGTAGGCGCACAACTGATAAATGAATCTGTTGCCTACGCAGAAAGCTCAGTGTGCCGGCGAAAAATTTTGCTGCATTATTTTGGTGAAGAAAGAAAAGAAGAGAACTGCGGCAATTGTGATAACTGTATTCATCCAAAAGAAAAAATAGAAACAAAAGATGACGTAGTAAAAGCGCTGAAAGTAATTAAAGCACTTGATGAAAAATTCCCTGCAGAATATGTTGTAACGATAATCATTGGAAAGTTAACGCCGCAAACTACCATGTTTCGTCATGAAGGGTTTCCTGAATTTGGTATAGGAAAAGATAAAGACGAACATTTCTGGAACAGTTTGATAAGGCAAATGCTTTTGGGAAATATCATAAGAAAAGATATTGAAGAATATGGGTTGCTGAAATTTACAGAAGCCGGTATTAAGTTTATGAAGAAGCCAACTTCATTTAAAATTGTGTTGAACAATTTGTTTGAAGAAGCCAATGAAGATGATGATGAAGGCGAAGGAAGTAATGCCGGCGCAGCGGCTGATGAAAAATTGTTCGAAATGCTGAAAGAACTGCGCCAGCAGGAAGGCAAAAAGAAAAAGTTGCCGCCGTTTGTTTTATTCCTCGAATCTTCTTTGCAGGATATGGCAACCATGTATCCTACAACATTGGCAGAACTTGAAAAATGCCAGGGCGTAAGCAAAGGAAAAGCTTTAAAGTTTGGGCGGCCTTTTGTTGATCTGATTGCAAATTATGTAGAGGAAAATGATATTGAAAAGCCTGATGATTTTGTAATGAGATCCGTTGCAAACAAAAGCAGCAATAAAATATACATCATCCAAAACATAGATAAAAAAATTCCGCTTTCAACCATTGCGCGTAATAAAGATTTGCGGCTTGATGGCTTGCTTGAGGAAATGGAAACCATTGTTGCCAGCGGCACCCGCCTTAATCTTGATTATGCTATTAATGACATGAACCTGGATGACGATGATAAAGATGAAATAATTGATTATTTTAAGAACTGTGAAGACTCTTCTTTGCAGGTTGCACAAGAGGAATTATCAGATAGTGGTTACAATTGGGAGCAACTTAAAATAATGCGCATTAAATTTTTAAGCGAGTATGGGAATTAATCGCTATAAAACTTAAACCATAATAAAGCCCGAACATTTGTTCGGGCTTTATCTTTTTTCTATTAACATCTCGCCTATTTTTGCCGCATTAAAATGCTTGCATGAAGAATACTTCTTTCACACAAAAACATATTGCGCTCGGTGCTAAGATGGCTGAGTTTGCAGGTTATAATATGCCGATAAGTTATACCGGCATTAATGACGAACATGCAACCGTTCGCAATAATGCCGGTGTGTTTGATGTAAGCCACATGGGAGAATTTATTTTGAAAGGCGAGAATGCATTGGATTTAATTCAACGCGTAACAACAAATGATGCTTCCAAACTTACAAACGGAAAAGCGCAGTACAGCTCGCTTACAAATAATGATGCAGGTATTGTTGATGACCTTATTGTGTATTGCATTGAAGAAAATAAAGTCTATATGTTGGTTGTAAACGCAAGCAATATTGAAAAAGACTGGAACTGGATTGCATCGCACAACACGAACAATGCAGAAATGCATAACATCAGTGATAAAACATGTTTGCTTGCTATACAAGGTCCAAATGCTACAAAAATTTTACAGTCATTAACCGATATAGAGATTCTCAACTTAAAATATTACACATTTGTAAAAGGAAAATTTGCAGGCATTGACAACGTTCTCATCAGCACGACAGGTTATACCGGCGCAGGCGGCGTTGAAATTTATTTTGAAGATAAAGATGATAATGCTTCTGCAATCTGGGATGCCATTTTTGAAGCAGGCAAATCATCCAACATAAAACCAATTGGTTTGGGCGCAAGAGATACATTACGTTTGGAAATGGGTTATTGTTTATATGGAAATGATATTGATGATACAACATCACCATTAGAAGCCGGTCTTGGCTGGATTACCAAACTGAATAAGCCATCATCATTCACCGCAAAAGAAATTTTAGAACAACAAAAAGCGGAAGGCATTAAAAGAAAACTCGTTGGTTTTGAAATGATGGAACGCGGCATTCCGCGCCATGATTATTTAATTAAAGATGCTGATGGAAATGCTATTGGTAAAGTTACCAGCGGCACGCAGTCGCCATCATTAAATAAGGCAATAGGGATGGGTTATATTGATATACAACACGCATCGTTAGACAATGAAATTTTTATTGATATCCGCAATAATCCTGTGAAAGCAAAGATTGTAAAGATGCCATTCGCTTGACCGCCTACGGTTAACCGTTAACGGAATCCCATTCACCCGCACCCAATCTAATAACTTCATATTCATCTTTTGTGCAATCAATAACTGTTGATGGAACCATTCCGCCCGTACCTCCGTCAACAACAATATCAACAAGGTTTTTAAAATTCTCATACATTAATTCCGGGTCTGTATATTCTTCCACCATTTCGCCCGGTAGCGATGCAGATAAAATTGGATGGTCTAATTGCTTCACAATTTCTCTTGCAATATTATTATTGGGAATACGCAAACCGATTGTATGTTTTTTGCTTTGCAGAATTTTCGGCACTTGTTTGCTTGCGGGCAAAATAAAAGTATAAGGCCCGGGTAAATATTCTTTCAACATCCTGTAAAGCGGCGTTGAAATTCCTTTTGTGTATTTGCTGAGATCGCTCAAATCATTACACACAAAACTTAATTGAGCTTTTTGTGGCTCTACGTTTTTTAACCGGCATATTTTCTCAATGGCTTTTTGCTGAAATATATCACAGCCTAAACCATAAATTGTATCTGTTGGATAAATGATAACACCGCCATCAAGCAAACATTCTGTAATTGTTTTTATATGCCGGCTGTTTGGATTTTCGGCATTAACGTGTAAAAGCATTTTAAATAGTTTAGCAACACAATGTAAATACAATTATCACTAAGTTAGAAAATTTCATAATTACTTTTACTTATGCCATTGAAAGAAACAAAACGCATTATCCCTGCCAAGCAATCTGTTTATCTTGAAGGTCCAAAAAGCCGCAGTTATGAATTTTTATTCAGTATAAAAGTTTGGATGCAGTTTATAAAAGGATTTCGGGCACTGCATTTTATAGGTCCTTGCATTACTGTATTTGGTTCTGCCAGGTTTAAAGAAGATCATGTGTATTACGAAAAAGCAAGAGAGTTTGGGAAACGTATTGCTGAAATTGGTTTCACTACAATGACGGGCGGCGGGCCCGGTATTATGGAAGCAGCTAATCGCGGTGCTTATGAGAATGGCGGAATGAGTGTTGGTTGCAACATTAAATTGCCATTTGAGCAAAAGGCAAACAAGTATTTACATAAATGCGTAACGTTTGATTATTTTTTTGTGCGTAAAGCATTGCTTATTAAATATTCTTATGCTTTTGTTTGTATGCCCGGCGGGTTTGGTACGATGGATGAATATTTTGATGTGCTCACATTAATTCAAACAAAAAGCCTTGTTCAGTTTCCTGTTATTTTATTTGGAAAAGAGTTTTATAAAGATCTTGAAGAATTGATGGGCGATATGGTGAAGCAGCAAACAATAAACCCGGAAGATCTTCAATTGGTTTTGATAACTGACAGTGTTGATGAAGCCATGAAACATATTCATACTTATATTACCGGTAACTATAAAATCAAACCGCGTAAAAGATGGTGGTGGTTGCTGGAAAAAAGATAAATAATTAAACTGGAAGAAAAATTTAAAAACACCAGACATTAATGTGTTGCCCCTACTTTACTTTCTCTTGTTCAAAGCGGCAACATCAATCCACAGTTTTTATTAGCGCACCTAAACTTTGCAGTCGTTCATCTATATACTGGTAGCCGCGGTATATCTGTTCTATATTTTGTATAATACTATTGCCTTCGGCACTTAAAGCGGTAAAGAGAAGTGAAACGCCGGCGCGTATATCAGGGCTTGCCATAACCACGCCACGTAATTTTTGTTTGCGCTCCAACCCTACAACTACGGCACGGTGCGGATCGCAGAGAATAATTTGTGCGCCCATGTCTATTAATTTATCAACAAAAAACAAGCGGCTTTCAAACATTTTTTGGTGAATAAGTACACTGCCCTTTGCATGTATAGCTGTAACAAGAATAATGCTTAAAAGATCTGGAGTAAGGCCCGGCCAGGGATGATCTGAAATAGTAACGGTGCTGCCATCAAGATAGCGTTGTACTTCATATATATCCTGCCCTGGAATATAAATATCATCATTTCGAAATTCCATGTGTATACCAAGCTGCTGAAATTTTTCCGGTATAATTCCCAAGTGTTGAATGCCTGCATTTTTAATGGTAATCTCGCTTTGCGTCATTGCGGCAAGGCCTATAAAGCTGCCTACTTCAATCATATCCGGAAGCATGGTGTGCTCAGTGCCGTGTAATTCGTTTACGCCTTCAATTACCAGTAAATTGCTGCCAACGCCGCTTATTTTTGCGCCCATGCGGTTTAACATGTGGCAGAGTTGCTGCAGGTAAGGTTCGCAGGCTGCATTATAAATAGTTGTTTGGCCTTTTGCCATTACCGCTGCCATTAAAATATTTGCTGTGCCTGTAACGGAGGGTTCATCAAGCAGCATATAATTTCCGGTAAGTTCATTTGCCTTTAACAGAAATTCATCAAGCTGCTCGTCATATTCAAATTTTGCACCCAGCTTTTGAAAACCTATTACATGCGTGTCTAATCTTCTGCGGCCAATTTTATCGCCTCCGGGTTTTGGTATATATGCTTTTTTGAAACGTGCAAGCATGGGGCCTGCAATCATAACTGATCCACGCATCTTGCTGCTTTTTTGCCGGAAATCTTCTGTGGCAAAATAATCAATATGCACATCATCTGCCTGAAAAGTGCAGGTGTCTTTTGAAATGCGTTGAACCTTTACATCAAGCAGCGAAAGCAATTCTATTAACCGGTTTACATCCAGTATATCGGGAATATTTTTTATAGTTACTTTTTCTGCAGTAAGCAGCACCGCTGAAATAATCTGTAGCGCTTCATTTTTTGCCCCCTGCGGTATTATCTCTCCTTTTAATTTTTTTCCTCCGGTTACTTCAAATGATGGCATATCATAAGTTAAGTGCGAAAGATAATATGAATTAAATTAACGAAGTACAGGAGACCTATAAATACTATTTGTATTTATTTTGAAGAATTTTTAAAATAAAATTGGAAAGAATTAATAAAATATTAATTTAGCACCGCCAAAAAAAATGGCCCTTCCGTGGAAACGGACTGGCCTCTAACGATTGCTTGCCATATGAAAAAGTTCTAATTTCGATTGTTTGCCCGGCCTCTGACCGGTTGCTTCTCTAACGATTGCTTCTATATGAATTACTAATCTGAAGTAAAAGTAAATTGCAAATTATTTCTAATCAAACCAATTTAAGCTTAATTTGATTACGGCAAAGGGCAGAATAATATGCTGAAACCCTTGCTGGCAAAGGATTTTAAAAGAATTTTAATTATGACGTCCAACCGCTTTACCGATGCTTTATTTCAGCTTATAAAATCTCTTGAGAAAGCGGAAAAAAGGCATTTCAAGCTTTATATAAAAAGAAGCTCGTCTAATGAGAACCTTAAAATAATACAGCTTTTTGATGCACTGGATAAAATGAATGACTATGATGAAAAAGGATTGCTTAAAAAATTAAACCCGATTACAAAACCCCAGTTAGCCAATTTAAAAAACGCACTTATATAAGCAGCTGCTGGCAAGCTTAAGGCTTTTAAAAACAACCGTAAATATTGATCTTCAGTTAAGCGAATTGCTTGATAACGCACGGGTATTATATTATAAGGGATTAAAATTGCAAAGCTTTAAAATGCTTGAAAAAGCGAAAGAGCTTGCAAAGACAAATCATAAATATAATTTTTTAGCGCAGGTTATTTCGCTTGAAAAAAAAATAGAAACATTACACATTACAAGAAGCTCGCTTGAAAAAACCGAGCAGCTTGCTATGGAAGCCGCAGATATAAGTGTGCACATTGATAACGTAATAAAACTTTCCAATCTTGCACTGCTTTTATACCGCTGGTATGTACAAAATGGCCATGCAAGAAATAAAGAAGATGAAAACGGGGTTCGCTCTTTCTTTAAAAAAATGCTGCCGCCGCACCCTGAAAAAATTACTGATTTTTATGAACGCCTTTACCTGTATCAAAGCTATTGCTGGTATGCATTTATACGGCAGGATTTTTTAATGTATTTCCGTTACAGCAAAAAATGGGTTGACCTGTTTGATGAAGAGCCGCTAATGGTTACTGTAGAAACCGGCCATTACATTAAAGGCATGCATACATTATTGAATGCATTATTCAACCTGCGTAATTATAAATTGTTTCAAACAGTATTAAAACAGTTTGAAAAATTTGCGGCAACACCATCTTCCAGCACGCATGATAACTTTCGCGTTCATACTTTTATCTATATAAATGCAGCAAAACTTAACTGGCATTTAATGACCGGTACTTTTACCAAAGGTCTTGCTTTGGTGCCAGGCATAGAAGAAGGCCTCCGGCAATATGCTTCTTATATTGATCTGCATCGCATTCTTGTTTTTAATTACAAAATTTCCATGCTATATTTTGGCAGCGGCGATTATGCAACATGTATTGATTACCTGCACCGCATAATTAATGAGCATGGAAACCTGCGCATAGATTTACAATCTTATGCAAGGCTTTTGCATTTAATGGCGCATTATGAATTGGACAATGATGCAATTATAGAATCACTTACACGATCGGTGTACCGGTTTATGGCTAAAATGAAAAATTTTTCTGTGGTGGAAGAAGAGATATTTAAGTTTATAAGAAACTCCTTTAAGGGTTCTCCGAAGCAATTAAAACCTGAACTTGAAAGTTTTTTATATAATATAAAGCATCTTGAAAAAAACCGTTTTGAAACAAGAGCATTAGCATATTTAGATGTTATTTCCTGGGTAGAAAGTAAGGTATACACAAAGCCAATGAGTGAAATTGTTCATGAAAAATATATAAAAAGCAAACACAGAAATTATTCCTGAATTTTTTATAACAATTCTCCCGAACATCAAGTTTACACGTCTTCTCGTCAAGCAAATTTTTTGCACATATAAGTATTGATTCCTTTTGTTGGGTAATTAATTTATTAACCAATAAAAATTTTTTTATGAAAAAGAATTTGCGGCAGAAACTAATGAAGCTGGCTATATTAACAACTGTGTTTTCAGGCTTGCTTTCATTTGCATGCCTGGCAGGTGGTGATGTGTATGAGATATATTTAAATGATAAGCTTGTGTACAAGCAGGAATACAAACAAGTCAGCGGATCAAACAATCTACATCTTGGCGACCTGAACATGAATGATAAGCTTGTAATAAAATATAGTCATTGTGGTGTTACCGGTCAAGATCGAAGTATTGTTATTAAGGATGAAAACGGGAAGATTATTAAAGAATGGAAATTTACAGAAGCTAAAAACAATCAATCAGTGATGGTTATTCCGGTAAAAGAGTTGCTTGATCTGAAAGCAAAAACTGCATCCTTAAAATTATATTATGCCGCAAAGCAATTGCCTGAAGGCAGAATGCTTGCATCCATCACACTTGATGAGAAGAAAGTAGCAATAAATAATATTGTTGAAGCAAACAATAGTTCATTAATTTTTATGGAGAAATATTTTTTTAGCCTGGCGATTTTTTAGATCAATCATTTACAACAGTCTTGCATAAGAGATGCAAGACTGTTTTTATGCGTTTACAAAAGGATTATATTTTTTTTCATGGCCAATGGTTGTTGGTTCGCCGTGGCCCGGATAAACAATTGTTGTATCAGGCAAAACATACAGTTTCTCTCTAATGCTTTTATATAACACTTCCTCATTGCCGCC
>JABDGW010000046.1 GCA_013285855.1 Bacteroidota bacterium | reverse complement strand
AAACAAAAAAGCCACCTTGCGGCGGCTTTTAAAGCTTCTTACTAAAATAAGTTTTATCCTAAATAAGATTTCAGTGAACTGCTGTAACGTGCTTTCTGCAAACGCTTGATTGCTCTTTCTTTGATTTGGCGAATACGTTCTTTTGTAAGATCATACTACATTCCTATCTGCTCAATGGTGACACCATTTTCACCTTCATCTTCAAGTTCCTGCAGGTTTTCAACCACCTCAATTGGTGCGCCTGAGCGTATAGCATAATCAATTAGTTCATCTTTGGTTGCAGGCCAAGGTGCATCTTCCAAATAACTGGCTAACTCTAAAGTCCAAAACATAGCCTTTTAAATTTTGCGCAAAAGTAAGTTTTGTGGTGAAATATCCAAATTGCACTTTTTTTAAAAATATTATCACACCTAAAAACCATGAATATTTTATTTCATTGAAATGAATTAACCCATCTTTGATGCCTTTTAATAAGCAACTGGTTTTTATGCTAAGCGCAATAAATATAAAAAAACGATACGGCCAGGTACAGGTGCTGAAAGGTGTTGATCTTAAAATAAACAGCGGTGAAATTGTTTGTATTATCGGTTCATCCGGTGCAGGCAAAAGCACTTTATTGCATATACTTGGCACATTAGACGATCCTGACAGCGGGGAAATTTTTTTGCAGGACATACCCATGCATAATTTAAAAGGTAAAAAACTTGCAGACTTTCGCAATCATCATATCGGGTTTGTTTTCCAGTTCCATCATTTGCTGCCTGAATTTACCGCACTTGAAAACGTTTGCATTCCATCATGGATTGCAGGCAACAGTAAAAAACAAACCGAACAACAAGCTATTGAACTGTTAAATATTTTGGGTTTAAAAGATAGAAGTGATAATAAACCATCCCAGTTAAGCGGCGGAGAACAACAACGCGTTGCCGTAGCCCGTGCATTAATTAATAAGCCTGATATTGTTTTTGCAGATGAGCCAACAGGCAATCTTGATTCTGTTCATGCAAGAGAATTACATAATTTATTTATTGATCTGCGCAACAAGTTTAAACAAACATTTCTTATTGTAACACACAATGAAGAAATGGCTGAAATGAGCGACAGGATCTTACACATGAAAGACGGAAGGATTGTTTAATAAGTTCAGAAGTTTCAATGTTGTAAAATTTCAAAAGTTATTAACGAACCGTTGAAACAAATGAAACAATGAAACATTCAAACTCATATATCTTTGCCTCCCCAAATAAAAAACAGCAATGCAACTATCTTCTTTACTTGAAAGATTTAATGAACCGGAAACTTTAAAAATGGCCAAGCTCGGCCGCGAACTAAGAGCAAAGGGAATTGATGTAATTGACCTGAGTTTAGGCGAGCCTGATTTTGATACACCAGAACACATAAAGCAGGCCGCTATAAAAGCCATTGAAGAAAACTGGAGTCATTATACGCCGGTTGCAGGGTATGCAGATTTGCGTGAAGCAGTTTGTACCAAATTCAAACGCGATAATAATCTTAATTATAAACCCGAAAATATTGTTGTATCAACAGGTGCTAAACAAAGTTTAGCCAATACAATTTTAGCATTGGTTGATAAAGGTGAAGAAGTAATTATTCCAACACCTTACTGGGTAACTTATTCTGAACTGGTAAAACTGGCTGAAGGAAAAGTTGTTGAAATTCGTACAAAGCCGGAAGATGATTTTAAGATTTCTCCGCAGCAATTGGAAGATGCCATCACACCAAAAACAAAAGCATTTTTATTTTCATCACCATGCAACCCATCCGGTGCAGTTTATTCAAAAGAAGAATTAAGTGCATTGGCTGATGTATTCCGCAAACATCCAAACATTGCGATCATCTCAGATGAAATTTATGAATACATAAATTTTGTTGGAAAAAATGAAAGCATTGCACAATTTGATGACATAAAAGACCGCGTTATCATCGTTAATGGTTTAAGCAAAGGTTTTGCAATGACCGGCTGGCGTTTAGGTTACATTGCAGCACATCCTGATATTGCAAAAGCAACGGAAAAAATACAGGGACAATTTACAAGCGGCACAAACTCTATTGCACAGCGTTCAGCCATTGTTGCGCTTACTGCTGATCTTACTCCAAGCCATAAAATGGTTGAAGAGTTTACAGCACGCAGAAAAAAAGTGATGCAGCTGATAAGTGAAATTCCCAGTTTAAAATGTTTTGAACCGCAGGGTGCATTTTATATTTTTCCTGATGTGACTTCTTTTTACGGTAAAAGCAATGGCGAAACAACTATTACCAATGCAAATGATCTCTGCATGTATTTGTTAAACACTGCAAACGTTTCAAGCGTGATGGGCGATGCATTTGGTGAACCAAATTGTGTGCGTTTTTCTTTTGCCAACAGTATGCAGAATATTGAAAAAGGCTGGGCAAGAATTAAAGATGCATTGGCAAAGTTGAAATAGATTTCGAACAGAGCAAACATAGTACACAAAGAAATAGTTTAAGCAAAGCTCTTTTATCTCCTTATCTCTGTGCAATACATTGATTATAGGCTTTTGTAACTTACACTCTTAAATTCTTTTAAGTAATCAACTAACTACCAAATGGATTATTCATTTATTGTTTTACTCATTTCAATTTTTGCTGCGCGTTTTATCCAGATAAATGCATTTAAAAATTTAGCAGATGAAGATAAAAGCAAAGTAATGTCTAAAGGTATTATGCAGTTATCACAGGCAAGCCTTGTATTTACTATTATTCTTATTGCGGCATTCTATTTTTTTATAAGTAAATACCCTGAAAAGTATACAACAATAACATCTTCATTTTTTATTGTACTTGTTTTACAAAGAATAGTTGTTTATTTTTTTTCGAGAAAAAGGATGGTAGAAAACAATGTGCCTTCATCATACTTAATGAGATATTTTTTTGCATG
This sequence comes from Bacteroidota bacterium, assembly GCA_013285855.1. Taxonomy (GTDB): domain Bacteria; phylum Bacteroidota; class Bacteroidia; order Chitinophagales; family Chitinophagaceae; genus Parafilimonas. The sequence continues at coordinate 24,133 of JABDGW010000046.1, read as the reverse complement.
GCTGGTAACAACTATCGGCGTTGCTTTATTTATTGTTTTATTTATGTGGCAATACAATAATGGCCTTGGCAAATGATAAATTAATAATGTTTGAAAACCGTTTGCTTAAAGTATATAAACACAAAAGCAAACAGGCAAAACGTTTGAATATTTCCTGCTACAGAATTTACGATCATGATCTTCCTGAGTTTCCTTTTGCCATTGAATTGTATGAAGACAAAATTTATGTAGCCGAATATCGCCGCAGGCATAACATGAATGATGAAGAACATGAAGAATGGCTGCAGCAATCATTTAATATTGTAAGCGATGTTTTGCATTTGCCCGTTGAAAATATTTACAGCCGTGAAAGAAAACGCTTAAGCCACCGTGAAAGCGAACAATATGAAAAACACAATGATGCTCAGCAATTTTTTACAGTTGAAGAAAATGGTTTAAAGTTTTTAATAAACCTGAGCGATTATTTAGATACAGGTTTATTTTTAGATCATCGCGTTACAAGAGCAATGGTGCGTGATGAAGCAAACAATAAAAGAGTGTTGAATTTGTTTTGTTATACAGGTTCATTTTCTGTGTATGCTGCCAGTGGCAATGCAGGTTCTGTTACTTCTGTTGATCTTTCAAAAACATATTTGGAATGGGCGAAAGATAATTTTGGTATCAACCGTTTTAAAGATGAAAATAAATACCAATTCATTCATGCTGATGTACTGCAATATTTAAAAACACCTGAACCGAATAGTTTTGATTTAATCATTATTGATCCGCCCACATTCAGCAACAGCAAGCGCATGAAAGATTTTTTTGATGTGCAAAAAGATCATGTTGATCTGATCAATAACGCATTAAATATTTTGTCTGCAAATGGAATTATTTATTTCAGCACCAACTATTCAAAATTTATCTTAGATGAACAAATAATAAAAGCTTCATCAATAAAAAATATAACCAAACAAACTGCGCCATTTGATTTTGAAGGAAAGCTTAAAAGGTTTTGTTTTAAGATTGTAAAGTGATAATCAGGGATTACAAATCCATGTTCGCCATAAGTCAATTCACTATACTTCTTACATTTTAAATTAAGTAGCTTTATAACTGTATTGTTGAAAACATAATTTCAAAATCTAAACCAATATGAAAAAAATCTATCTTTTTTCACTTGTGTTTGTAATTGCATACAATTATGCAACAGCTCAAACTTCATGGGCTATTGAATGGCAAAAATCTTTCGGGGGAAGCAGTGAGGACGCAGCTTCTTCTGCGAAACAAACACCCGATGGAGGTTATATAGTAATTGGAAGTACTTACTCTAATGACGGAGACGTAGGCCTTAATCACGGAATTTTAGATATCTGGATCATAAAGTTAAACAGCGAAAGAAATATAGAATGGAAGAAAATCCTGGGTGGAAGCAGTTATGACGATGGCACCTCAATTGAGCTGACACCTGATGGAGGTTACATAGCAAGCTGCAGAACCTCATCCAACGATGGGGATGTTACTAATAGTCATGGTGGAGAAGATTATTGGATCATAAAATTAAATAGTAGTGGAATTATTCAGTGGCAGAAAATTTTGGGCGGAAGCGGGAATGACGGGGCTTATTCAATAAAACCAACATCTGACGGAGGTTATATAGTAACAGGTATTTCGGATTCTAATGATGGAGATGTGAGCGGCAATCATGGGTCGTGGGATTACTGGGTCGTTAAATTAAACGGCACAGGAGTTATTCAGTGGCAAAAAAGCCTGGGTGGAAGCGGCAGCGAATACGCATCTTATTCAATTCAACAAACATCTGATGGCGGCTATATAGTTTCAGGTTATACTGACTCTAATGATGGTAATGTGAGTGGTAATCATGGAGACCTGGATTATTGGGTTGTGAAATTAGACAGCAATGGAGCTATTCAATGGCAAAAAAGCCTGGGCGGAAGTAATGTAGATTATGCAACCTCAATTGCGCAAACGTCTGAAGGGGGATATATTGTAGCAGGTTACTCTTTCTCCAATGATGGAGATGTAAGCGGCAATCATGGGCAGTCAGATTACTGGGTCGTTAAATTAAACGGCAGTGGGAATATTGAATGGCAAAAAAGCCTCGGCGGAAGTGATTATGATTATGCATACTCAATTCGGCAAACACATGATGGAGGATACATAATTGCAGGTGGTACCAATTCCTATGATGGAGATGTAAGCGGCAATCATGGTGACGATGATGCCTGGATTGTAAAGTTAAACAGCAGCGGCGATCTTCAATGGCAGTATTGTCTTGGAGGAAGTCAATACGACGGGGCTTCGTCAATTGATCAAACTTTTGATGATGGGTATATAATAGCAGGCTTTTCAAACTCTTCTGATGGGGACGTAAGCAATAATCATGGCGACTATGATTATTGGATAGTAAAACTAAAACCCGATAATATTTTGCCGGTAACAATGCTTGCATTAACAGGCAAAGCACAGGGCAAACAAAATATTTTAAACTGGGCTACAGCAACCGAACAAAATAATACCGGCTTTGAAGTACAGCGTAGTGGTGATGGATATAATTTTAGCAAGATTGGTTTTGTAAATACAAAAGCGGTTAACGGCAGCAGCAATCTTAAACTCAGTTATGATTTTTCTGATATAGGTTTTGCTGCATCAGCTAATTATTACAGGCTGAAACAAATTGACAAAGACGGCAAATCCGCTCTCTCAAACATTGTTTTACTCAGAGATGGGAATACACCAGCCATAGGTGATGTAAGTGTATACCCAAATCCTGCAAAAAATATAGTTACTGTAAAAATTTCTTTGGCAAATAGCATTAATATAAAGCTGGCTGTAACTGATATGTCAGGCAAAACCATTTTTACCAAATCGGTATTGGCAGGCAACGGAGAAACTATTGTTCAGGTTGATGCCTCCCGTTTAAGCACAGGCAGCTATTTTATAAAAATCATTTCTGATAATGGAAAAGAAAATGTGGTAAAGAAGTTTGTAAAAGAATAAAAAACAACCCTACATCTTTCCCAGCAAGCTGGCATTCCGGAAAAATTACTTCTTTAAATTTTGGTCTAAATTCTTTCCGGGCAGGTAAGCAGTAAAATTCTTTACAAAAAATTTTACTTTGTAAACATTCATTAGTTTTTATATTCGCCGCCATCAACTAAAAATTATGAAACGTTTATTTACCGGCTTAATTTTAATGATCACAATTTGCAGTTCTGTTTTTTCACAACAAGCAACTTCAAATTACGATCAGCACATTGCCTTCAATCCTCTCTTCTACCCTTCCAACGGAAATGAATACCGCAGCGCAAGCGGCGAACCCGGACCTGCATACTGGCAAAACCGGGCAGATTATAAAATAACCGCAACGCTTGATACAATTCAGCACAGGGTTACAGGTTCTGTTGTTATTACTTATAAAAACAATAGTCCTGATGACCTGAAATTTTTGTGGCTGCAGTTAGATCAGAATATTTATCGCCAGGATTCACGGGGTGAATCAACAACTTTATTAACCGGTGGCCGCTGGGCAAATAAGGAATTTACGCAGGGTGATGAATTGAAATCTGTATCAGTTATATCAAACGGAATTTCATCATCTGCAAAATATAATATAAGCGATACACGCATGCAACTTTGGTTGCCAAAAACCCTGGCTGCAAAAACGGGAAGCATTCAAATAAAAATTGATTATGCATTTTCTATTCCTGAACACGGTACAGACCGCATGGGAAGAACAGAAACAAAAAATGGATGGATTTATTCTATTGCGCAATGGTATCCGCGCATGTGTGTGTATGATGATGTGCTGGGCTGGAACACGCTGCCTTATTTAGGTGCAGGTGAATTTTACCTGGAATATGGTGATATTGATTATACCATTACAACGCCATCAAACTTAATTGTTGTAGGTTCAGGTGAAGTACAAAACCCATCAGAGATTTATACACCTGCTACAATAAACCTTATTAATAAAGCAAAAAACAGCGATAAAACGGTAACCATAATTGGCTTAAATGATTTAGCCGGCAATACATATCATCCAAACAAATCATCTCTTACATGGCATTTTTTGTGCAAGAATACACGGGATGTTTCATGGGCTGCTTCCAAAGCTTTTATATGGGATGCTGCACGTATTAATTTGCCAAGCGGTAAAAAAGCGTTGGCACAATCTGTTTATCCTGTTGAAAGTGCCGGTGATAGTGCATGGAGCCGTTCTACTGAATTTACGAAAGGATGTATAGAATTATATTCTAAAGAGTGGTATGAATTCACTTATCCTGCCGCAACCAATGTTGCCTGTGATATAAATGGAATGGAGTATCCGGGTATTGTTTTCTGTTCATGGAAAGCAAAGTCTGAAGGATTGTGGGGTGTAACCAATCATGAGTTTGGACACAACTGGTTCCCAATGATCGTTGGTTCAAACGAAAGAAAATATCCGTGGATGGATGAAGGTTTCAACACATTTATTAATGGCGTTGATACAAAGGTTTTTAATAATGGTGAATTCGATAATAAGAATGATATGCAACGCATGTCTAATTATATGTTTAAAAAAGATGCCGATGCCATCATGACGATTCCTGAGGTAACTCAACCAAATTTTTTAGGCATTGCTGCTTATTTTAAACCAGGCGCCGGTCTTGATATTTTACGTTATCATATTTTGGGTGTTGAACGTTTTGATTCGGCATTCAGAACATATGTTGCAAGATGGGCATTTAAGCATCCTACACCATGGGATTTTTTCAGAACAATGGAGAATGTAAGCGGTGAAGATCTTTCTTATTTCTGGCGCGGATGGTTTATGACAAATGATAAGCTTGACCAGGGCGTAACAGATATAAAATATGTTGATAACGATCCGGCTAAAGGAGCCAATATTACTGTTGTAAATAATGAGCAAATGGTACTGCCTGTTCCCATAATGATCGAACAGGAAAATGGTAAAAAAGATTCTGTTACTTTACCGGTTGAAATATGGCAACGCGGCGGATCGTGGACGTTTCATTATCCTTCAACATCAGCTATTACAAAAATTACCATTGATCCTGATAATGATTATCCTGATATAAATCCATCAAACAATACGTTTAGTGGTAAACCGCAAAAACCTGTTCCGCAGGGCACTACAGCAAATGATGTTATCAATAAATATTTAACTGCAGTTGGCGGAGTGGATAAGATAAATAACATAAAAGATATGTCGTATACGGCAACAGGAAGTGTGCAGGGGCAGGATATAAGTTTTACAAGAGAATATAAAGTGCCTGGAAAAATGCTGCTGTTAATTACATTACCAGCCATGAATATGACAGCACAAAAATTAGTAATTAACGGTGACAATGTTTCAATGTCAGGACAAGGCCAGGATGTGCCGGTGAGTGATGCTGATAAAAAGCGTTACCAGGAACAGGCATATCCGTTTGCTGAAATTAATTTTGCTAAAGCAGGATATAATCTGCAATTGGCGCCAACACTGGATAATATTGAGGGCAAAGATGTGTATGTTGTAACTGTAACTGCTCCATCCGGAACTGTGAGTAAAAAATATTATGATGCAGCAACAGGTTTAAAATTAAAAGATGAAATTACTACTGACCAGGGCACTGCAACTTTTATGTATTCTAACTACAAAGAAGTAAGCGGAATAATGATTCCATTTACGCAAACTGTTTCCCAACAGGTTGATATTGTATTGAACGTTACCGATGCTAAAATAAACAGCGGGTTAAAAGATGAAGATTTTCAATAGCTTTCGGTTCTTAAAAATTAAAAAAAGCGTACAAACCATGTACGCTTTTTTAATTTGTAACAAAACCTGTAATTTTTATTGAACAATTTTTTTGGAATACACATTTTTGTCAACTGACAACCTTACCACATATACACCGTGCGATGCGGCCTGTAGATTAAGCGGAATACTATAAGTGCCAGCAGAAAGATTTCCTTTATTAATTGTTTGAACTACCTGCCCGTTAAGTGAAACTATCTGCACAGCTATATTGCTTTCAGCATCGGTTTGCAGTTGTATTAAGGCATTGTTAGATGGGTTGCCAAAAATATTCCAGCTAAATTTTTTAAAGTCAAGCTTTACAACTGATGAATATTTATAATTGCCATCCATATCAACTTGTTTCAGCCTGTAATAATTTGAACCGCTTAACAATTTTGAGTCATCAGTAAACCTATATTGGCTTATGGCTGCTGTATTTCCGCTGCCTTTAACAAAACCAATTTCAGAAAAGTTTTTATTATCATGACTTAACTGCACCTCAAAACCCTTATTATTTAATTCATTTGCTGTTGACCAATTAAGAATGGCCGCATTATTTTTTATGCTTCCGGTAAAATCAACCAGCGTTACAGGCAAAACATTTTCGTAATTAAATTCATCAATACCAATATAATCGGAATTAGTACCATTAGAGCCGGCACCTGTTACATAATACCTGAATCCTACTCTCCCGGCAATTGTGCCGCTAATGCCTGATAAAGTAACAGAGTATTGTTTCCATCCTGTATCAGGATAACCGCCCTGCTCAAGTGATTGGTTAATAGTTAAAAGTACTGTGGAAAAATCGCCTGTTCCTGTTTCACCGGAACCAACATTTGTGCTTGTACCGTTTTTGCTAAGCCTTACTTCCAGCCTATCAGGAAATGATGATCCTGAAACAGTTCGTGTATAAAATGTAAATGTTGAACCATTCATAAGACTAAGTACTGGTGAAAGAAGCCAGTTGTTTATTGTTCCTTTTCCGGAAGAACCACCGATACTTTGATATCCGGCTGCAGCGTAAGATGTCACATCTCCGGAATAAGCATCGAATTTGCGTGGGTCACCTTGAAACCATCCTACGCCATTGCCGGTAGAGTGATTAATGGATAACCAATCAGAAGGGACGACGGTGTCGAAATCTTGGGACAGAGAACTAAGCTGGGCCATCGTTCTATTATTAATTAACATAGAAATAATAAAAAGTAAAGCCGCCAGGGGAACGTAAGTAAAACTCTTTTTCATAATTAGAGATTGGATTTGATTAATAAATAGATTTCATGATATAAAAGTAATATGTTTTACAGGCAATTATTACTAAATACCCGATTAGGTTATAATTGTGATTAATTTTTATTCTGGCAAAATTCTATTTTAAAATGTTTATTTGAAATGTTTCTAATAAGAGAATGGTGTTTTGGCTTGAATTATGTTATTTGTACGCTTCTGTCCTCATAAATTTTACTTTTGTCTTATTTGGATAGGCTAAAAACTAAATGTTTATTTGCATGTAAACTTTTCTCCCCAATTTTACATCGTTGTTAATAAGAAGTGCTCAAAGTCCAATTATCCTAAAAAACCAAAAGAAACAATTGCCCCCGTTGAAAAAATTACGGTATTGTTTCAAAAAAAGATCCCGCAGTAGCGGGACTTTTTTTTGGTATATACTTAAACTATATCTTCATAAATATGCACTTAAAATTTTCAATACAGGCAAATTGTGTAAGCATAAAAACCAAAACCATAAAAGCCGCAGAAGTAATTATTGAAACAGGAAAAATTACTTCCATTAAAACTGCTGAACAGGAAAATAAATCTCTTCCATATATTTTACCGGGCTTTATTGACAGTCATGTACATATTGAAAGCAGCATGCTTGTACCTTCTGAGTTTGCAAGGCTTGCTGTAGTACATGGAACTGTAGCAACTGTAAGCGACCCCCATGAAATAGCAAACGTATGCGGAATGAATGGTGTTGAATATATGATTGAGAATGGCAAACAGGTAAATTTTAAATTTTATTTTGGAGCACCCAGTTGTGTGCCTGCTACCAATTTTGAAACCGCCGGGGCTGAGTTAAAAAGCAACGATGTTCTGCAGCTTTTACAAAAAAAGGAAATAAATTATTTAAGTGAGATGATGAATTTTCCCGGAGTGCTTGCCAACGACGAAGAGGTGATAAAAAAAATTAAAGTAGCAAAAAAATTCAGCAAGCCTGTTGACGGCCATGCACCGGGTTTGCGTGACCAAGACGCAAAGAAATATATTGAAGCAGGTATATCAACAGATCATGAATGTTTTACGAAAGAAGAAGCGTTGGATAAACTTAACTATGGGATGAATATAATTATACGCGAAGGAAGTGCAGCTAAAAATTTTGAAGCCCTGATTGATTTACTGAATGACTATCCTGATAAAATAATGTTTTGCAGCGATGATAAACATCCTGACAGTTTGGTTGAAGGGCATATTGATAAATTGTGCGCACGTGCAATTACAAAAGGCATTGACTTATTCAAAGTGTTACAGGCAGCTTGCATAAACCCGGTTCATCATTATAAGCTTGATGTTGGGTTGCTGCAGGAAGGTGATGCAGCTGATTTTATAATTGTAAATAATCTGCAGGAATTTAAAGTTCATCAAACTTATATTAATGGAGAGTTAGTTGCAGAAGATGGAAAAACGTTCATTAAACCCGTTTTGGTTCAATTAATAAATAATTTCTCTGCAAATGAAATTTCAGAAGATGATGTAAAAATTTATGCAGATTCTTTTTCATTTATTAATCAACAAATTCCGGTAATTGAAGCATTGGATGGGCAGCTTATCACCAATAAAATTTTTACAGAACCAATTATTAAAAACAACGAAATAGGTAGTGATGTTATAAATGATATTTTAAAAATTGTTGTTGTAAACCGTTACAAAACTGCACCTGTTGCAAAGGCTTTTATTAAAAATTTTGGATTAAAGAAAGGCGCTATCGCTTCTTCTGTTGCACATGACAGCCATAATATAATTGCCGTTGGTTGTAGTGATGCAGCCATTACAAAAGCAATCAATCTTATTATACAAAAAAAAGGTGGTGTAAGTTGTGTTGATGATGAAAGCAATGAGAAAATAATTCCATTGCCTGTTGCCGGTTTAATGAGTGTTGATGATGGGTATAAGGTTGCAGCAGATTATAGTGATATTGATAAAATGGCTAAAAGCCTTGGCTCAAATTTGTCAGCACCTTTTATGACCTTAAGTTTTATGGCGTTGTTGGTAATTCCGCATATTAAACTAAGTGACAAAGGATTGTTTGATGGAGACAGCTTTTCATTTTTGTAAACTTACTGTGCTATCAATTATTACATCAGCACTCATTATAGATAATGCAAGGCTGTCAGTACCTTTTGGCAAGTGATATCTTAATTTGAAATTCCGCATTGTGCCGGGCTTTATAATATCTGTCATAGCATCTTCATGCTCTTGTACACGAATACCGTTTTGATAACATATCATTTTTATGCGGGCATTTTTATAAGCAGCTACAGACGCTGTATTTATAATTTTCCCTTTTATTATAGTTGCACCAAATAAGTTTTTTTTATCGTTGGATGAAATTTTCAGAAACTGGGTCGGGTGTTCATTTTCTCTCTGAGCAAGGTTTTCTTTATTTTCCTGGTAAGTTTTATCGTCAAATTTTTCTTTGCAGGAAAATAAAATTAAAAGCGATGTAATAACAAGCAAAAATTTCATAGCAGTATTATCAGTATAATTAACGATGTTCAGGAAAATTTATTTTAGTCTTATGCCTCCTGCCCTATCCATACACAGCCGCCAATGCTACTTCTAACTGCACCTGTTGCGGAAGCCATAACCGTGTTTTCTTCTCTCCATCTTAATACGCCAAGTAAACACATAATTAAGCCTTCTTTATACAATACAATATTAGTTTCAGGAATAACAACTTCAACATTTAAAGATGCTAAATTTTTCTGTATTCTTTTAACAAGAAAATTATTAAATGCTCCGCCGCCTGTTACCAACAGTTTATATATTTCCCGGGTTTTGTTTGTAATTATTAAATTTTCAATTGATCGTTGTATTTGACAAGCTATGTGTTCTGAGTAAGTTCTTAAAGCGTTTGGCGTGGTAATATTAAATGATTGAATAAATGGATAAACAACATCAGTTCCAAAACTATTTGAAAGCGATTTTGGAGGAGGCAATTTATAATAATCTAACTCATTCAATTCATCAAACAATGATGTTATTATTTCTCCGCTTGCAGCAATATTTCCGTCTTCATCAAAAACCTTCCCGTCATTATTTACAAGCATATTTAAAACACGGTTTGCAGCACAAACATCAAATGCAATAAAATCTTTTTGGTGTGAAAATGAAATATTAGCAATGCCGCCAATGTTCAGGTAAAAATCAAAGCCTGCAAGCAATAATTTTTCTCCCAGTGGAACAATTGGCGCGCCTTGCCCACCTAAAGCAACATCCATAATTCTAAGATCGCTTACCGTATTAATGCCTGTTAAAGCAGCTATTGTGGCACCACAGCCAAGTTGTGTTGTTACACCAGATCGTGGTTCATGAAAAACTGTATGACCATGCGAAGCAATTAATTGTACCTGGTGATACAAATTATTTTCTTTAATAAAACGGTTTACATTTTCAGCAAGAAATTTTCCATAAGCTGTATGCAGCAAGAAATAATTATATGCACTTAAATTTTTTGCATTTGCAAGTTGTTCTTTCCATTCATTATTGTATTCATAACAAGATGCAGCTTTTATTTCGTAAGTCCATGTGCCACGGCCATCTCCTAATTCAGCAAATACAATATCTAATCCGTCTAAAGATGAACCACTCATTAAACCGATAGTTCTGTACACCATCTCTCAAAATTAATTTTCTAATGGATAACCGTTTAAAAATTATTAACCACATTAATTATAAAACTGAAGAGGATTATTAATATGCAGTATAAGTGTTGCGAAGAAATTGTTTTGCCACGTCCACGCAGACACGAATGCACTTTGTATAAAGGCTGGATACTAAAAAAATATTTATGCTTCACAAACCATTCTGCAAAACCTGCTATAAAGTTTTTCATATTGCGGTACTATATTCTGCAAATCAAATTTCATTGCCTGCGCTTTTGCGTTCTTTCTGAATTGCTGCAATAAATCTGCATTCGACAATAAATTAATGGCACATTCACTCATGGTTTTTACATCACCAACTGCAGCTGTATAACCTGTTTCGCCATTGATGTTTATTTCAGGCAAGCCGCCGGCATCAGAACTTATAACTGGAACGTTTGCAGCCATTGCTTCCATAGCAGCCAGTCCAAAACTTTCATATTCGCTGGGCAAAATAAACAGATCTGATACAAGCAGAATTTCTTCTATCTGATCCTGCTTGCCAAGAAACCGAACATCTTCCTGTACCTGTAATTTACGCACAAGGTCTTCCATGCTGCGACGTTCAGGTCCATCGCCAACCAATAATAATTTTGAAGGAATTTGTTGATGCACATTGGCGAAGACCTGGATCACATCGTTCACTCTTTTTATTTTTCTGAAATTAGATGCGTGTATTAAAATCTTTTCATCGTTTGGTGCAATTACTTTTCTAAAAGCATCAATTGGTTTTTTATTATAACGGCTGTTGTCAACAAAATTTTCAATTACTTCTATATCTTTTTCAATTGCAAACCAACGGAAAGTTTCTTCTTTTAAATTATGCGAAACTGCCGTTATTGCATCGCTTTCATTAATAGAAAAAGTTACAACAGGTTCGTATGTTTTATCTCTTCCAACCAATGTAATATCCGTTCCATGCAAGGTTGTAATAACAGGAATTTCTCTGCCTTTCTTTATCAGAATTTGTTTTGCCATGTAAGCAGCAGATGCATGAGGAATTGCATAATGTACATGCAGCAGATCAAGATCATGATTAAGAATTACATCAACCATTGTGCTGGCAAGTGCAAGCTCGTAAGGCGGATAATCAAACAAAGGATATGACGGAACACTTACTTCATGATAAAAAATATTAGCGCTGAAAACATTTAATCTTACCGGTTGCTGGTAGGTTATAAAATGAACATGATGACCTTTATCGGCAAGCGCTTTACCAAGCTCTGTAGCCAAAACCCCGCTTCCGCCAAAAGTGGGATAACAAACAATGCCTATTCGCATGTAATCTTTTTGGCAAAGTAACAATGTAATAACTATATAGCTTTAACCATTCGTAAAGATTACTTTAAGTATGGGCTATTGCAAATGAGTTTAAGTAACTAATTGTACCCGTAATAAGTTGATGTATTCTCAAAAAAATTAAAAGCATGTTTACCATTGGTAAGATATGTATAAGTGGACCAAGTGTAAGCAACCTGTATAAGCTGTATATTTTTTCATTTATTTTTAATTACAATAAAGAATAACTTCTCGTTGTAATTAATCCGGAATATTTAATAACTGCAGTTAATGTAAATATTAAAAGAAGTAACGAATGCTGATTATATTTAGTGGTTTTATATGTCCTATTAAAAAGTATAAAACCTCGTTTTAATTATTTAAACAATTATTCAAAGAAACACTATACTTTGTTCTTTAAATCTTTTCAATTTGCACTAATATGAACCGGAATATTTTTTTGATTTACCTTATGCTGTTTCTTTTGTATGCTGAAGCTTTAAATGCACAGGCCGGAAAAATAGATACAACTGTAAAAATGGGAGATGCAGGTTTTCATGTTGTATGCAACAACAAAAATATTGATGAAAACCAGGTTTCAATTGTTCCGATAGGAATTAAAATAAACAGCGCTAATCCATCTTTTAAAGTTTTGGGTAAGGTTACTAAAGCTTTTGCAGATGACATGAATGATGATGGACGGCCGGACCTTGTTATATGTGTTTATAATGGAAGTAATGAAGAGATAGGAACAGTTATAGGAATATCATATAACGCAGATAAAGGGCTTGATCCTATTTATTTCCCAGACATCTACCTTGATGCTAAAATTCGCGATGGTTATAAAGGCCATGATGAATTTTCAACATTAACAGGAACATTATTGAGAAAGTTCCCGGTATATCTGCCAAATGATGCACCTGGTAAGCCAACCGGTGGTATACGTACGATACAATATAAAGTTATGAATGACGGAGGCCGCTTAACTTTTAAAGTATTAAGATGGTTCGATGTAAAAACATAATGATAACTTGTAAATTAATATTTAAAAGATGAAAAAAGATAATGATAGTGAAACTGCAGGGCAACATCATCAGCAAAAAAATAAAAAATACGAAGATATACATTTTGTTGACAGCACAAAACCTGTATGGAATTATTCTTTATTCAGCGAAGAAGACATAAGTAATTTTCAAAATGGCACGCATTATCGTTTATATGAATTATTTGGCAACAAACAGCTTGAAGTATTAAATACTAAAGGAACTTATTTTGCTGTGTGGGCACCAAATGCAACACAGGTAAGCGTTATAGGAAATTTTAATGACTGGAATAATGATACGCACAAACTATATGTGAAGCTTGATAAAAGCGGAATATGGGAAGGATTTATCCCGAATGTATGGAGCGGCGAAAGTTATAAATATCATATTCATGGTTTTGAAGGAATAGAGATGGACAAAGGCGATCCGTTTGCACATTTATGGGAAAAGCGTCCTTTAACTGCATCTATAACATGGGGAACTTTTTATGAATGGACAGATAAACACTGGATGAAACACCGCAAAAAAAACAATTCATTAAAGTCTCCTTTTTCTGTGTATGAAGTGCACCTCGCAAGCTGGATGCGGCCTGATAAATATGATGAAGAAAGCTATAACACCTATGCGCAGATAACAGAGCGTATGGTGCCTTATGTAAAGCAAATGGGTTTTACGCATGTTGAGTTTATGCCTGTAATGGAACATCCGTTTGATGGAAGCTGGGGCTACCAGGGAACAGGCTATTTTGCGCCCACATCCCGCTTTGGAAGCCCGCAGGATTTTGCAGCCATGGTTGATGCATTTCATAATGCAGGCATTGGTGTTTTGCTGGATTGGGTTCCATCACACTTTCCTTATGATTCGCATGGCTTATTTATGTTTGATGGCACGCATACATATGAATATGCTGACATGCGCAAAGGCTATCATCCAGATTGGAATTCATATATCTTCAATTACAAACGCGGTGAAGTAAAAAGTTTTTTAATAAGCAATGCACGTTTCTGGTGTGATCGCTTTAATGTGGATGGGTTACGTGTTGATGCAGTAAGTTCAATGCTTCAATTAGATTATAGCCGTAAGGCAGGCCAGTGGGAACCAAATGAATTTGGCGGTAATGGAAACATTGAAGCCATTGCATTTATTAAAGATATGAATGAAACCCTTTATCGTGATTTTCCTGATATCATCACCATTGCCGAGGAAGCAACCAACTGGCCAAAAGTAAGCCGACCAACATTTGAAGATGGGTTAGGATTTGGTATGAAATGGATGATGGGCTGGATGCATGATACCTTAGATTATTTTAAGATGGAACCAATGCTTCGCCACCTGTTGCAAAATAAGTTTACGTTCAGCATGATGTATTTTTATGATGAGAACTTTATGTTGCCTTTAAGTCATGATGAAGTGGTACATGGCAAAAGCCCAATGATCTATAAAATGCCTGGCGATGAATGGCAAAAGTTTGCAAACCTTCGTTTGCTATATACTTATATGTACACGCATCCTGGCACCAAACTTTTGTTTATGGGTGATGAATTTGCGCAAACAAAAGAATGGAATTATAAAAGTGAATTGAATTGGGAGCTGTTGCAATTTCCCAGTCATGGAGGCATGAAGTATTGTGTTCAAAAATTAAATGAACTATATACCAGTGAACCTGCCTTGTACGAAAAGCAATTTGAATCCGGCGGCTTTGAATGGGGTGATTTAACCAAAGGCAGTGAAGCTGTACTTTCTTATAAACGCATGGGCAATAATAAAGAGGATGATGTGCTTGTTATTTTAAACATGACACCGCTGGTACGTAAAAACTGGGAGATTTATGTGCATGATAAAGATGAATGGAAAGAAATTTTCAACAGCAACAGCAAAGAATTTTGGGGAACCGGCGATGTATACAATCCCGATATAAAAGTTGAATTGGTTGATGAACCAACCAAAGCATATAAACTTACTTTGAATTTGCCTGCATTGGGTGCACTGGTGCTGCGGTGATGCATTAAACTTTTACAAAGCATTACACCAATATTAAACCAACTAATTTTGTTTTCATTTTTGAAAGCAGTAAGAATACACCATTTCCAACCGCATATATAATCTAATACTAACCGTACATCACGATTTTTAAAACACAGGTATCTTTTAAATCTCCAATTTTTCGAAAATAGAATCGAAAGAGAAGTATTCACTCAAAAATTTCATAGCCCGTTTATTATTTTCATGGGATATTAAAACTCTTTGGCATCCCGCAAAACCAGCAGGGCACTTAGTTTTTTTTAATTCGATTTTTTGATTAAATTAAATTTTGATTATTTATTGTAAAACACTTAAAAACAGTTAATTAATCAAATTTAATTAAAATTAAAACTTTCTTTCGCTTGCCACTCATTTTAAAACGGTTTTGAAAAAATTAAAGTATATGTAGATTCTTATTTTATTAGAATTATATTTTATAACATATTGACTTACAATTATTTTAAATTATTTGATATAGCCTATAAAATTTAGTCTACTTAAATTAGATAAATTTTTTAAATTGCTAAGCTAATTATAGATTAAAAATTTTAATATGACACCACTGGGTAAAAAAATATTTTACTAAAAAAAAATTAGTACTGGATGATTTTACAGGACTTAAAAAACTTCCCTGCACCCACTGTTGAGGAAAAGAGAAAAAGAAAAAACTAAAGGTTCGGAAGTTTTAGACCTATTCCATAGTTAGCGTGGTTGCGCTTAATTTTTTTTAATCAGCAATAAAGCCAAAAAAAAATACTTTTGAACAACAGATAAACCTGCTGTTATTAAAATTAAATATGAAAAATTCCAAACCGCTAATCCAGGAATCTGAGATAACAACAAGCATTGATAATTCAAAAGATAATTTTCTTATTGTAGGCATTGGTGCATCTGCCGGCGGTATACAGGCAATGCAGGAGTTTTTCAGCCATGTACCTGCAGATTCTGATATGGCTTATGTAGTTATACTGCATCTTTCTCCGGATCATGACAGCAGGCTTGCAGAAGTATTACAAGGAATTACCCCTATTGCTGTAACACAGGTAACAGAAAAAGTACATGTGCTCCCAAATCATGTTTATGTTGTATCGCCCAACCGGCATCTTACCATGGAAGATGGCTGCATCATTGTTTCACCCAATACACAAACTGAAGAGCGGCGTGCGCCGGTAGACATTTTTTTTCGCACACTGGCAGAACAGCATTCCGAACGGGCTGTAGCAGTTATTTTATCGGGCACAGGGGCTAATGGTTCTATGGGTTTAAAGCGTGTGAAAGAAAAAGGGGGTGCCGTGTTTGTGCAAAATCCGCGGGAAGCTGAATATTCTGATATGCCGCGTAACGCAATAGCTACAGAATTGACAGACGAAATTTTAAACGTAGCAGAAATTCCGGCAAAAATAATCAGGTATAAAAAAAGTATCGGCTCCGTAATCATACCTGTTTTGCAGGAAGATTTGCAGGAAAATCAGCAGGCAGCACTGCGCGAAATTTTTACGCTGTTGCGTGTAAGAACTAATCACGATTTTTCTAATTATAAAAGAGCTACAGTATTGCGCCGTATTGAACGGCGTATAAATGTACAGCAGCTTGATTCATTATCTGCTTATGTAAATCTTATGCGTGATACGCCAGAAGAAACACAGGCATTACTAAAAGATTTACTTATATCTGTTACCAATTTTTTCCGCGACAAAGAGTCCTTTATTTATCTTGAAAAAATAATTATACCGAGAATTTTAGCTAACAGAACATCCAGCAATCCTGTGCGTATATGGATAGCAGGTTGTGCCACCGGTGAAGAAGCATACTCTCTTGCCATGCTGTTTTATGAAAAATTTGATGGCATTAAAGAAGCCCCGCCGATACAAATATTTGCCAGCGATATTGATGAAGCAGCTATTACTAAAGCCCGTGAAGGTTTCTATACATTAAATGATGCCGCCGATGTTTCCTTAGAACGGTTACGGCGTTTTTTTACTGTAGAACCCGGCGGATACAGGATAAGGAAAGAACTGAGGGAAATGATATTATTCGCCAATCATAACGTAATTAAAGACCCTCCCTTCTCGCATATTGATATAATAACGTGCCGCAATATGCTTATTTATCTTAATCAAACGGCGCAAAACCGGGTAATGGAAACGTTTCATTTTGCATTAAATCCTGGTTGCTTTCTTTTCCTTGGTTCCAGCGAGTCAATTGATGGCGCTAACGATTTATACCTTACTCTAAGTAAAGAATATCATGTATTCCAAAGCCGGGAAGCTACTACGCGCCCGCTTCCAATACCAGAAAACTCAATGCCTTCCGCCTTTAAAGTAAAATTGCCTAACCAGCAGGATGTAACATCTGTAAAAGCAACACAGGAACAGGAAAGCCGGGCACTTGAACGCATTTCTTTAGGAGATCTTCATCAGCGTTTACTGGAGCAATATGCACCGCCTTCATTAATTGTAAATGAAAATGGAGATATACTTCATTTATCAGAAAGTGCAGGAAATTTTTTACAGGTTACAGGTGGCACGCCTTCTAATAACATTTTAAAATTAATTAAACCTGAAGTAAGGCTTGAACTTCGCACCGCTTTATACCAGGCAAAGCAGCAGCAAACAAATATAGAAGTTAAAAACCTTCCTGTTATTATAAATGGTGAAACAAGGGTTATTAATCTTCATGTGCGTCCTGTGCTTCACGCAAATGATACAGCACGCGGGTTTATGCTGGTTATTTTTGAACCTTCCCAGGATAAGCCTGGAAAAGATGCATTAGAAATTCAGCCTGGAAAATCTGAACCCTTTACACTGCAGCTTGAAGAAGAAATAACCGGTTTAAAAACACAACTTCGCTCATCAAATGAACAATTTGAAATTCAGACAGAAGAGCTGAAAGCCTCTAATGAAGAACTGCAGGCAATGAATGAAGAACTGCGCTCCGCTGCAGAAGAACTGGAAACAAGTAAAGAGGAATTGCAATCCATAAACGAAGAACTTATTACAGTAAACCAGGAATTGAAAGTAAAAATAGAAGAGCTTTCCCAATCCAATAACGATTTCCTAAACCTTATTAATTCCACCAGCATTGGTACTATTTTTTTGGATAAATATTTCCGTGTAAAATTATTTACGCCTGCAGTGCGTGAAATTTTTAACCTGATACCAGCAGATATTGGACGCCCGCTTACTGACATTACTAATAAGCTTGACTACGCCGGCATTTTACAGGATGCGGAAGATGTTTTAAAAAAACTGCAAACCATTGAACGCGAAGTGGCAGTTAAAGAAAACCTGACTTATCTTATGCAGCTTTCACCTTATCGTACTTCAGAAGATCTTATTAATGGTGTAGTAATTTCATTTGTAAATATTACGCGGCTTAAGCATGCTGAAGAAGAAATGCGAAAATCCGAAGAACGGCTGCGTATAACCGTAGATTCAGCTTTTGATTATGCAATTATCAACACAAATAAACAAGGTTTAATTGAATCATGGAACAGCGGGGCAGAACGCATTTTTAATTACAAGGCAAATGAAATAATAGGTAAATCAGCTCATATTGTTTTTACTAATGAAGACCAAAATGCCGGTATTCCAGAAGAAGAAATGAAAACAGCACGGGAGAAAGGTGTTGCTATTGATGAGCGCTGGCACCAGCGTAAAGATGGTTCGCTTTTTTACATGAGTGGAATCATGCGACCTATTTATAATCCTGAACTTATAGGATATGTAAAAGTTGCACGGGATATGACGGAGCAAAAAAAGGCTGAAGAAAACCTGAAAATTTTTGAAGAGAGATATCGTATTGCTTTACAATCTGCAGATATAGGAACATGGGATTGGAATGTGGCTGAAGATAAAATAACATTGAATGAAAAACATTATACACTGCTTGGCTTAGAACCAGACAACGAGCAAAAAAACCTGGCTTATTTTCTCAGATTTATTCATAAAGATGATGTTGAAAGATTGCAGAAAGATTGGCAAAAACAAAAAAGGGGATCAAAAATTTATCATCACGAATTTCGTATAATACGTGCGGACGATGGCCAAGTACGCTGGATGAACGGATACGGAAAGATCGTGGCCACTGAAGGTGAAAAGGTTTTAAGAATGGTAGGTGTAATTTTTGATATAACTGAGCGTAAAAAACTGGAACAGCAAAAAGAAGATTTTATAAGTATAGCCAGCCATGAACTAAAGACACCGGTAACCAGCATTAAAGCTTATACGGAACTGCTGCATGATATGTTTAATGAAGCCGATGACGTTGAAAGTGCAAATCTTATGGAAAAATTAGATGTGCAGGTTGATCGCTTGATAGAACTGATAAACGCATTACTCGATACTTCAAAAATTGATGAAGGTGAACTTATATTAAATCCTGAAGAATTCGATTTGAACAAACTGGTTAAAGAACGGGTGGAAGATCTGCAACGGTTGTCATCTGCTCATCGCCTTATCATTTCAACAAATAAAGAAACATTTATAACCGCCGATCGTGAACGTATCGGGCAGGTGCTTACAAATTTTATTTCCAATGCTATTAAATATTCACCAAATGGCGGCGATGTAACCATAACATGGAAACAAAATAAAGACACCACAGAAATAAGTGTTAGCGATGAAGGTATCGGCATTTCTGAAGAGGTACAGCAAAAAGTATTCGACCGTTTTTTCCGTGTAAAAAATGCGCAGTTACAAAACTATCCCGGCATGGGTCTGGGCTTATATATTACCGCTAATATTATTTATAGGCACGGCGGAAAAATATGGGTAAAAAGCACTCCGGGTAAAGGCTCTGTATTTTATTTTAGCCTGCCCGGAAATAAGTAAAAGCTATTCATCGAAATACCACCAGAAGGCTATCCGGTGCAATTTTACCGGAAATACTATTATTTTAAATAAACAAAATATTTTGCTACACCGCAATATTGATTACCTTACCTCAGCTCTTTTCAGGAGTTGTAACTATACACATACAAACGGGTACGTCAAAATTGTTTATCTTTTGCATTCGCGGCGTCCCTCGCTAATCATATCAAACACTACAATGAATTGGGCAGAAAAGCAAACCTGTTAAAGGTTCTAATGTTATAGATACTACTGCTTTTAAAAATTAAAAATGAAAACAGTAATAATAATTGATGACGACACTGTGATACTGGATGTATTTAAGCTCGTTTTTGAAAGAGCAGGCTATGCCGTAACCATATTTAACCGGGGCGAGATAATACTGAATGAAAAGTTTGATGAGCCGGATATTTTTATAATTGATAAACAGTTAAGCGGAGCAGATGGTCTTGATCTGTGCCGGTTTTTAAAAAGCAGGGAATCTAAACAAAACACACCGGTGATTGTATTTTCCGCCAGCCCGCATATATATAAGCAGGCTAAAGATGCAGGTGCCGATGACTTTCTGGAGAAGCCTTTTAAAACAAAAACACTGTTGCAAATGGTAGAAAAACACATAGACAAAACAGCAGCATAATATTTAAATCATCTAATGAAAAATATAAGTTTATTGACTGTTGAAAAAGGCCTTGTAGAAATGTTGAATGACTGCAGCATTGATGCTATTATTGCTATTGATACAGATAAAAAAATTATTGCCTGGAATGCAACCGCTGAAAAGATACATAATAAAACAAAAGAGGAGGTTATAGGTAAACCTTTGCTGGAAATTATACCATCAATGGCTGAAGATGAGGAAACATTAAAAGCAATCAGCCTTGCCAAAAAAGGCATTAAAAGTTTTGTGCCGGCATCTAAAATATATTATCACCGCCTGCATGCCGAAAATCATTTTATTCCTTTAAAAGATAATGATAACATAGCCGGTGTTATGAATTTAGTACATGATGTGGCGCACAGAATAAAAGCAGAAGAACAATTGCAGCATTTGAATGAAGAACTGGAAAAAAGGTTCAGGCAGTTAAAAATAACCACTGATGAGCTTGCTTCCTTTACCTACATTACCAGTAATAAAATCAAAGAACCAATCCGGCAAATTTATACAGGCATTGAACATTTAATTAAGGCAGAAGCAGGCAGGTTAACAGATAGCGGCAAAGCTACTTTCAGGCGCATGCAATCTTCTTTAAACAGGATGGACCTGTTACTTGATGATGTATTAAGCCTTTCTCAAATAAGCATTTTACAAAAACCGGAAGCCGATGTAGATTTAAATAAGCTGTTGGAAGAAGTGATACCTGAAATACAAAAGAAATCAGAAAAAAAAGCAAGTATTACAATTGAAAAACTGTGTACCATAAAAGGTCATTACAATTATTTATACATCCTGTTTTATAATTTGCTTGATAATGCAATAAAGTTTAATGAGAATGAAATACCGCAGATAAAGATTAGCTGTAAAGAAGTTGCTTTAAATGAAAAAATGCAATTTCATTTGCCTGAAATAAATTATTACCAGGTTGATATTACCGATGATGGAATTGGTTTTAATTCTGCAGATGGAGAAAGAATTTTTACGATGTTTGAAAAACTGCATGATAAAAAATATAAAGGCACCGGCATAGGGCTTGCCATAGCAAGAAAGATAGTGATAGCACATAATGGTTTTATAACCGCATATAGTACTGAAGGCAATGGCTCATCCTTTCATTGCTATTTCCCGGTTTATAGTTGATTGTTAGCTAACTGTGCTTCGTAATAAACCCGCAGGCACAAACAATTCGCCTGTTTCAGCATTTATAAGGCCGTTTTTTTCATCTTCAATATTAGTTGCCTGTGTATATACATCACCTGCTATCGAACGTTTTCGTAATTCTTCTTTATAATGTTTTATAAGTTCAACACGATCAATTTCTTTTTCAGGCCCGCCATAATTTATAAAACCAAAGCCTCCCCATTCACTTATTACAAGCGGTACTTGTTTTCTATAAAAAAAAGGATCGCCTACTACCAGCGGATAAGCCGTTACATTTATTAATTCGCCGGCTATAAGCCTGTCAAGCGTTTCTTTCCATTTAGCTATTTCAGGAGTATAAATATGTACAGTAAGCAGGTCAGATTTTAATCTTCCCAAATAAGAAATATGTTGCCATCCATCATTATCTACTACAAGAAACTGCGGTTGCGCAATCACCATGTAGTGATACATATCTACAATATATTTTCTTGTTTCTTCATTGCTTGCAATATCCTGTGCGCCCCAATCTTCGTTGTATAAACTCCATATAACTACAGAAGGATGTGTGCCGATGAGATCAAGCATGCGCAATAATTCTGCCTTATGATTTTCACGGCTTTTTAAACTTGAGCGATGCGGACTTGGCACTTCTACCCACAATAATAAACCAAGCTTATCAGCAAGATTGTATACACGCGGATCAACACCGGCAATATGTATGCGCACCAGGTTGCAGCCAAGTTCCTTCATTGCAAGCATGTGCCGTTTTATCTGTTCGTATGTTGATGTTGCAGGCTGGTATAAAATTCCATCAAGATAAATGGCTTTATTGTTTAAATAAATGCAACAACCTCTTGCTTCTATTTTTCGAAATCCAAAATAAGTTTCAATTTCAGCAGCATAGCCATTTGCATCAATTAATTGAGCACAGAGCTTATACAAATGCGGCTCCTGCGGCGACCATAATATTGCGCCCGGAACTTCTATTACAAGTCTTTGTTGTTTCTGGCCTGCCTCAAGTTGTAAAGGGAAATCTGAGGAAGCAATAGGTACGTTATCTTCCTGTTTTCGGTTATATACCTGCAGCCTTATGGTATATTGTCCTGCATCATGAATGTGTGTTGTAATATTAAAACGTACCAGGTTATCTTCTACTACTGACACTACACCTACCCTGCTTCTAAGCCGGTTGCGTTCTACCTGTTCAAGCCATATACTGCGTACAGCACCGGAATATGTCTGGTACCATATACCACCCCTTTTATACACATTCGATTCCTGTTTGCCACGCGGTATATCGGCATCCATATTATCTGCAATGCGTACTGTAAGCCGGTTAACCGGCTTCAGGTTATCCTCCGTTAATTCATAAGAGAATGAAGTGTATTCACCCAAATGCACTTCTTCGCCTTCAATGGTTTTTAAAGCAATTCCATTTAACCAAACTCTTGTTTCATAACCGCAGGCGCCAAAAGTTAATTGCAGCATTGATGGCCCTCCGCCGTTTGGTGCAATTGCCGGCAACGGAAAATCACGTTCATACCATGCCACTACTTTTTCGTTCCATGTATTTTCTTCTGCGATGCCTTTTGCTTTTGCAATATGATGCTCTATAGATCCCGGCCAGTCTGCCTTGTCTTTATATTCATGACCTGCATACCATTTTTCATTGATTCCTGCATCATCAGCATCCAGTGCAAAACGCCATTCACCATCCAGTAATATAATTGCATTATGCCTTATTACAGATCGCGGTAAATAATCAATTCGCGTGTCTTCTGTCTTTTCTTCTTTACTGTTCGAGGTACTGTAATTTGTATATGATGGTGCTTCTGTATCCACTTCAAAAAATATAATTGATTATAAAATTGTAACTTTTTTACTGCACAATATCGCTTTAAAAATTGTGCCCGTAAAAGCAAAATATAATTTTATAAGACAATGCCTGCATAGTATTTATACGGAAGTTTTATTGCAAAAATTTTTTATAATAAAAATGCATAACATTTCGCCGGCTGAATGTATTAACGAATGCATGCCAAATCCTTGCACAACATTTGTATAGTATCCATCATACTCTTAATCAAATTAATACATAAAATTTATTATGGCAAAATCATCCGCTTCAAAAAAAGCAGTGCCTAAATCTGCTGTGGAAACAACTGCAGCATTTTCAAAAAAATCTGCGGCCAAAGCAACCACCGCTGCAGACAATGCATCCAAATATCAGCCAACAAAAGCTGCTGATATGAATGAACAATCACTCGATCCTGAAGATGGTTTGCGCAAATTATTTACTGATTCAATAAAAGATATTTATTGGGCAGAAAATCATTTGGTAAAAGCTTTGCCCAAAATGGCTAAGTCAGCTTCCTCAAAAGAATTAAGCAAAGCTATTCTTACACATCTTGATCAAACAAAAATACATGCCGAAAGAT
>JABDGW010000045.1 GCA_013285855.1 Bacteroidota bacterium | reverse complement strand
CCAGCTTGCTCAGCATATCTTTTTTATACAAAATAGAATCTGCTTTGTTGCGCTCCAATGCATCCTGCAATTTTTGTTGTTGAAGTTTATATTGTGCATCTAATGAAGCAATATTATTTTTTGCATTTTCAATATCCAGGTTGCGATCGGAACTATTTATTGTATGCTCAACATTTACTTCATTTTTTTTCATACCTGTTGCATTCATTAAAACTTTTACTGAAGCAAGTTTCTTTTCTAAAAAATCTCTCTGCGCTTTTTGAGTGATATATGTTCTTGTATTTTCATCATTGTAGATCATCATCAACGTATCGCCTTTATCCACTTTTTGCCCTTCATACACATATATTTTTACAAGTTGAGCTTCATAAGGCGCTTTCAGATCAAGTTGCGGGCTTTTGGAAATTATTTCTCCCTGGTTAAATGAAACTGTATCATTAATATGAACTGTGAATAATAAAGCAAGAGTTAGGATTGTGAAGCCAAGAAAAATTTTAAAAAGCCACACAATATATTTTTGTGTTTTTCCAGAATATTCCTCACCGTATAAAAAAGCGTTCTCAGGTTTCATGCTATGCATATTTAGATTCTGGTATTTGAGTATTTACATTGCCATTTTCCAATCTTATCACTTTATTGAAAGCAATATTGTCAATTGGTTCATGCGAAATGATAATGAATGAGCGTTGTGTTTCGCGGTTAATAAATGCTTCGATTTTATCCTTTGATACTTTATCAATTCCTGATAAAACCTCATCTATAATTATTAACTCAGCATCTGATAAAAAGGCACGAAGCAGTAATATCTTTTTCCTCTGGCCTGTTGAAAGATTTCTGCCTTGTTCTGTAATTAAAAAATCAAGGCCTTCAGTATTGCTTGAAATAAAATCATGAAACTCGATTTGTTTTGCCAGCTCTAAAATCTTTTTTGTATCAATATTTTTATTAAAATTTATATTGAATGAAAGTGACGCATTGAATAAAATGTCATCATTGCTTATCAACAAAATTTTTTTGCGCAAAGCGGACTGATTATAAAAAGCTGTCTTTTCTTTATTGATCTTAATGCTGCCTGAAGTTGGCGTGTACAGCATTGAAAGTATTTTACAGAATGTGCTTTTACCTGCGCCATTATTGCCTTCCAGCCTTATTTTTTCTCCAGTACGAAGGGTAAGATTGAAATTTTTGAGAACAGGTTTTTGTGGCACATATTCAAAACCTACATTTTCAAATTGAATGTTTTTTAGCTTAAAATCATTTATGGTATTTGTTGGTTCTTCAATTTTTTTTTGGTGAAATGCTGATTGAGACGCATCAAAATCAAGATATCTTTTTAAAATAATTTCATTTTCCTGCAGGTCAATATTTTCCTCCATAATATTAACCAAAGAGCTGAAAATTCTTCCAGATAAAGTAATGAAAGTAATGATCTCACCAACGGTTACAGACTGATCACTAATAGAATCGAGTGAAAGAAAAACGATGATCAAAACACTTGCGATCATAACAATAAAATCTGTTACTGATGAATTTAAGAGGTTGATGTAACGCACTTTTTTCTGTACTATCATCATGCCTTTAATAGCAGGTTGTATGCGTTGCTGAAAAAGATATTCGAGGTTGAATGATCTTATTACCTGTAACCCATCGATGTTTTCAAGCACACTGGAAAACAAACCTGACTTTTGCATAAACCTGCGCTTTTCGTTGTCTTTAATTCTTGGTGAGATCACCTTAAACCAAATAATAAATGCAACCATTATTGCAAGAATGATCAAACTGATCTTCCAGCTTATAATAAATAAAATGATGAGTGAATAAACAGAGATAATACTGTCAGTAAGCACAGTTGTAAAAAATCGTGTGAAAAACGTTTTTAAAGTCAAACTGTCTTTCATGCGCTCAGTAAGATCGCCGCGATTAAATGAATGAATATATCTTATCGGGAAGCTATTGAGCTTTTGTACAAATGCCGTAAGAAAATGATTATCGAAAATATTGGAAAGTTGAATAGAGATAAAATTTTTGTACATGCGAATCAATAAGTCAAACAGCTTAAACAAGCCTAAACCAATTGCAAACAAAACAATAAGGTTTGCATCATAGCCGGGTAATATTGTATCAATTAAAATTTGGTTGCTGAAAACAAGCAATTGCGTTATCAGCGCGGCAAATAAAGCAGCAAAAATGTAGATGTACCATATCTTTTTATATTGGTGCATTTCATGAAACAACTGTGCATAAACATTTCTTTTTTGTGCTTTCTTTTGTTGCGCGAAATTCGCATAATTTACAGTTGCTATTTTCTTAACTGTTAATACAACAGGTGTTTTTATTTTTAATTTTTCTTCATCAGCATTTAATAATTTAAACTCATTCGGTACTGCATTTAATTGCAGGTTATACAACAGGTCATTTAAAAAATCTCTTTCCTTTTCTGCGGATGCAAAACCATAATTTTCTTTCAGGTAAGTAAAATAAGTGAGCTTATTCAGAACAACAGTTTCATTTTGTTGTGCAATGCCGTTTGGCTTAATATCATAGAAGCTTAACTCATCTTTTATTAATTGCTGTAAAACATTTTTACTTTCAATTTTGTCATAGTAAGCTGTGGTTACATGTGCCTGCTGCATAAATTCAGCAACACTCCATTTTACAATACTTGCCTCTTCCGGATCGAGTATTAAAAACTTTTTTCCATCCATTCCATATATCACAACATAATGAAGCCCACGGGAATTTTTAACAGGTAAAATACATGGCAGTAACTCTTTTATTTTTATTGCATCAAACTTTAAAGAGTTCAGGTCAAGGAAATTATATTCTGCTTTAAAATTGTGTTGCTCAAAAAAACTTTTTATATCCTGCAACCAGGCTCCGTTCGCATCCAACGCAATTTCAGCAGCAATTTGATCCCTGTCAATATTTATGTTGTAATAATTAAATATTGATTTTACAGCGCTAATGCCGCAATCATTATACTTTAACTGCTGATCTGGTTTTATTGGCACTTTCTGTTATATTTTTTAAGAACTGGTTATATAAATATTTTGCATTGGTAAACCTTTTCTGTGGCAGTTTTGAGACACATACAGTAATGATATCTTTCAACCACGCCGGGACTGTAAAACCATGTTTTGATCTTTCCGGAAATACAATTTGTTTTTCTTTAATTGCTGTTGCCAACTCTTCCCATGTCAATCCATTAAAAGGATATTGATCATACAAAAGCATGAACAACACCACACCAATTTGAAAAACATCTGAATAAAAATCGGGTTTGCGTGAGAACTTGTTATGAGTACTAATCTCAATTCTTTCAGGTGGCATAAAATAATAAACTCCGCCAAAATTTACAAGTTCATCTTTATCTAATGAGCTATTAAGTGCAAGACCAAAATCAATGATTTTGATTGTGCGCTCACGAGTAATTAAAATATTACTCGGGTGTATATCCCCATGTACAACGCCCGCTATGTGTATTTCTTTAAAAGCGTACAATATGTTTGTTATGATCTTTAAAATTTTCTTACGCGATAATTTATTGTTATCATGAATAAATTGCGGAAAACTTAATCCATTAATAAAATCCTGGGAGAAATAAGTATATTGTTTAGATGATACAAATATTTGTGGCTTTGGTACAACAGCAGTTTTATTAAGCAGTTTTAAGAAGTTAAATTCTCTTTTAAATTCTCTCGTCTTTTTTCTGCCTGGTCGTTTTAATAATTTAATTACAGCAATTTTTTTTGAATTCACATCAACCGCTTTATAAATATCTACTTCATCACCTGCATCTATAATTTGTTCTATTTTATATTGATCAATAACCATTGCCGGATTCAACAAAGAAGTGGTTGTTGATACAGGCTTTTGA
Source organism: Bacteroidota bacterium (assembly GCA_013285855.1). Classification (GTDB taxonomy): domain Bacteria; phylum Bacteroidota; class Bacteroidia; order Chitinophagales; family Chitinophagaceae; genus Parafilimonas. Next base: position 23,302 of record JABDGW010000045.1, on the reverse strand, counting down.
TAATTTTCAGGGACAAGAAATTGTCGATGTTTAATATATTTAAAAAAAGGGTGAATTATTTTCTTTACTTCTTCAACAGGTGCCTTTATTTCTGCGGCGATCTCTTTATTTACCTGCTGAAATGTTTTTGGAATGATAAATTTTTCTATAAATATTTTAGTGGTCTCATTAATGATAAATTGCCTTTCAGTATTTGTATCGCTTATAAAAAACCGATCATTATACGTGGTATTGTTTGTAGTTACCAGGCTTTCATTTACAGGTGCAATAATTATATGTTCGGGAATTTTAAACCGCATAACAGTCATTCAAAAAGTTTTTAATAAAAACAGCATCCTGCTTTAGGATGCTGTTCGAAAAAAACCCAAAATCGCTACTAATAATAATTAACGTGGGATTTGTGTTTATGGGTCCTGGTTTTTTTTGTTTTTGTTGTTTTGCCGTGTCTGCCACCAACAACTTCGTTTACAGAACTAACTTTTAATTCTGACATGATTTTTTCTAACGTAAGCATAATTTTTTTATTTATTGCTTTTAAAGTAATGCGCCTACTTTTTTCTACGGGTGTTCAGCATCATGCCCATGTATTAGATTAGTTGCAGCATAAAAACAGAATGTAACCACATCTGACAAAAAAATTTTATTTTTTTGAGTGAAGTGAGAACGCTATCACATAATTCTTAAATGACATGTCTCTAATAAATACTTCTGTTTTAATAATAATTTTTTACATTTCCGGTTACAAAATGTATAAGAGCTAATACTAATATTTGAACCGCATGCAGGTTGAGCGCATTTACCGCGATGATGAATTGATAAGAGACCTTAAGACAGCCAAAAAAATGGATGCAGCGATAAGGTTTATCTATAATGAACATTATCCTTTATTGGAAAATTATGTATTGAATAATAAAGGTGTTAAAGAAGATGCGGCAGATGTGATACAGGAAACAATTGTTGCGTTTGTTGAAATTGTTAAGCAGGATAAGTTTAGAGGGGATGCAAGTGTAAAATCGTTTCTGTTTTCAATAACAAAAAATTTATGGTTGTCTGAATTAAGAAAAAGAAACAGTGCCGAAAACAGGAACCGCGTTTTTGAAAAAGGAAAAGACACAACAGAACAGGAAATGATACATCATCTTATTCGCCGGGAACATTTTAATGCAATACAAAAATTGTTTGAAAGCCTGGGTGAAAAATGCAAGCAATTGCTTATGCTGGTGTATTATGAAGAAATGCAGATGAGTGATATTGTTGAAATAATGCCGGATTATCAAAACGAACAGGTGCTTCGCAATAAAAAATATAAATGCATGAAGCAGCTTGAACAAATGATGTTGAATAATGAAACACTACGTACACAATTTAAAAATGCTTTAAAACATGCCGGATAATTTTACAGGCGATATAACAGAGATGCTTATCCGGTATATGGATAATGAATTAAGCGAAAAAGAAAAACCAGCTGTTGAAAAATTGCTGCAGGAAAATGCTGAAGCTAATGAGCGATACCAGTTATTGCTTGCAGCAAAACAAGCCATCAGGTCTGGAGGATTAAAGCAGCGTGTTCAAAAAATACATGATGAATATATTCAAGCTAATGCAAAAACAGAACCGGCACATGCTAAAGTTGTAAGAGCATCATCTGTTTTTAAAACTTTTATGCGTATCGCTGCGGTGTTCGTTATTGCTGTTGGTGGCTATGGTGTATATGAATACAGCACGACTAATAATGCGTCTGTATTCAACAATAATTTTGCAAAGTATGAATTGCCCGTAAATAGGGGAGAAAACAGCACGAATGATATTGACAGTTTATACAATGCATCAAACTATGCTGCTGCAATAAATGCGTTTGAAGCAAAGACGCAAAAAGATCAGAAGGATTATTTTATTGCCGGTCAATCTTATCTGCAATTAAACAATGCTGATAAAGCAATAGCGGCTTTCGAGCAAATTCAAAATTTAAACAGTACAAGTACAACAAAATATTTTGTTGAAGAAACAGATTACTATTTAGCTCTCGCTTTTATAAAGGCAGGTAAAATAAGTGAAGCGCAATCACAGCTTGATAAAATCACCTCGGATAAACAACACCTATTTTATAACCAGGCAAAAAATATAAGCGGCTTAAAATTGCATATATTGAAATTGAAAGAAAAATAAAAAGCGATTTATTACTTTTTGCCCGCTGTTAATTTTTTAAAAACAAAAAATAAAGCAACCCCCAATATGCCGGCGAGTATAATAAACCATACTTTGCCGGTTGTTTTTTCTGGCTGTACATCACCAATAAAAATTAAATGGCTCCAGTACTGCGGTGCATGAAACTGGCTCATCGATGCATCGTTCAAAAGATCTGTTTTTGCTTTTTTCAATGCTTCAGCATACGTGTACCCTTTATTAATATAAGCGTAAAACTTTTCACTAATGTATGCTGTGCTTTTATCTTCTGCTTTCCATAAAGAAGTGATAATATTTGGACAACCTGCAAACGCAAAAGCCCTTGACAAACTTAAAGCGCCTTCACTTTGTGAAATCTTGCCACTGCCGGTTTCGCAGGCACTTAAAAAAATAAGCTGAGTTTGCGGAAGCTGAAGGTTATATAATTCATGTGCAAAAATTTTATAGCTACTATCTTCATTGGTATTCTCATAAAAAGCAATGTATGAATCTGAAGGTTCATTAAAATTAACAACAGCATGCGTAGCCAAATGAATTACAGAAGCATTTTTTGCAGCTGATAAAAATTTATTTTTTGTAGCAGTGCTATTTATAAACTGTGATTGCTTTGGAAAAACGGAAATTTCTTTTGCTGATGACGATAGAATATTAAATGCCGAATTGCCTCCCGAAGCATAGGGAGCAAATGCTATCGCATCATTCTTGTTGAATTTTGAATCATTCTTTTGCAGGAATGGCAACGCATATTGATAAGTGATCGCATAATCTTCAACCAGGTATTTATTACCACTTGTTTCAAAAGCTTCAAAAGGAATATTGATTAAAGTTTGATCAGGTATAACTATTAGTGAATTGATCTCTTTCAAATCATTTAATAAAGGTTGAATAAGATGCTGATATAAATAAACTGCAGGTGCACTATTATAGCTTGCACCAATATTGCTCGTTGAAAGACTGCTGATATATTCAGTTATATTTTTATCAAGTATTGAATCGTAACTAATATCAATTTCTTTTATTGCATCATGCTTTACAACAAATGTATGCAAGGTTTCACCACCTTTGAAATAGCATAAGGCTGCTGTTCTATTATTCAAAATATTTTTTTGAATGGCATTTATATCAATATTGTCTGTTGCAAATTTTTGCTTGTAATAACCCGGATAATTTTTATATGCATTATTTACTGTTTGCAGTTGCAATGCATCCGTATTAATAGTTGATAACAAATTATTTTGTATGACGCTATCATTGGTTTGTTGTAATTGTAATTTCAACCTGGAAATGCTGATCTTTAAATTGTTTTCTTTTTGCAATAGCGAATCAGGTAATCCTGCAAACTTCTTTATTGTATTTTCTTTTAAACTGATCGCAAGAGAAGTAGCACGGCTTTTACTTATCCATTCAAGTGCATGGATTATCACATCGTTTTCATTCTTGCCTTTAGCCAATAAAAAATCAACAGCATGTTGATAAGCATTAAAAACTTCGTCAGCTATAAATAATCTTGCTTCATCATTGTCAATTGATTTTTTTATGTAGTCAGATAAAACAAAAGCAGAGTCATACGTTGTAACTGCAGCCTTAAAATAATTTTCATTGTGATTATGCTCGTAAGCAATCTGAAAACATTTGGCTTTTGCTATCAATGCATCAAACAAATTATAGCTCGCAAAATCGCCAATAAAATTACCTGGATTTGCATACACGTTGCGGTCATTAAACCTGTAATCATATTGTATAATTGACTGTTGATAAAAAGATAAAGCTTGCGTAGTTTTTTGTTCAGTTAGCATTAGATCACCTAAGTATTTACAAGTAGCTGCATAGTCACTGCTCTTTGCCTGCTTTAGCGTTTGATCATAGAAATTTGTTGCTGTTTGTAAATATGTATGTGCTGTTGCTGTATCATTTCTTAATAAGTAAGCTTTAGCAAATGCATTATTAATAATGATAGCATAATTTCCTTCAACATCATTTGCCAGTTGCAAATAGTGCAATGCACTGTCAGGTTGTTTTTTTATAAGATATATGCCCGCTATGTTATTTATAATGGGTAAAGACGGGTGCTCCTTCTTCAATAATTTTTTATAAAGAGATAACGCGGAATCAGGATGACCCGATAGCTTTACTGCAGAAGCAATATTTGCAGACATTGCGAAGATCGCATCTTTAAGATCAGGCCTTGTTTTTAAAGTGAGCTCCAACGCTTTATTAAAATAATTTCCGCTTTGCACATAATTGCCGGCCTCACTATACAACGCTCCAAGCGAGTTATACAAATCACCGGCAAGGCCGGCAGTTGGATATTCATCAATAATCTTTTCTGCCCATGAAAAATAATAAACAGATGAATCAAACAACCCATCCATATAATGAACATTACCTGTTGATAATAACAACCTAAACAGAATAGAATCACTTAAATGAAAATTCTTCTGAATGTTCAGTGCCGAATAATAATCCTGCAAAATATTTTTTGAAGTATAACCAAAACCTTGCTTTAAAATGCCTGTTCTTTCATGGCAATCATATAATAACAATGCGTTTGAATCAGCAGGTAAAAGATGCGCAGTAATTGTTGTGTAATATTTTAAAGCAAGCGAATCAGTACTGTCTGTTGCATTGCCGTTGAACAATTTTTCCGCTTGTTGAAATAATTGGGTGTAGGAGTGTGGCGCATAACTTTCCTGGCTAAGCAACCTGATAATAAATATTGATAGTACAGCGGCTATTGATAACGATATTCTTTTCATTTAGTGATCACAATACTAAAATAAAAAGACTAATCCTGACTTAACGAGATTACTTCTGCGTAACAATAATATATGGAGGCCTGCATTTTAATTCGCCGGCATCGTGTTGCCTTGCAGTTGTATTCGTAATAAGAACAGTTGGAATAGTAAGATTATCATCTTCAGGATCTTCATCATCTTCTAGTAAAACCTGGCTTTTTTTAGCATTAAGAATAGTCATTATACTGTCAGGTATCTGCGCTTTTGTTTTGTAATAATATAATCTGAATTGAATTTTGTTTAATGCATTTGAACTTTTATCGCTAATACGATACTTAACTAAAAAATCTTTGAAAGCTCCATTTTTTGGATTTTGGCCCAAGGCTCCTTTTGCAATACTTTTCTTCAGATCAATTACTCCTGTTGAAGTATTGATTGCAACGCCCTGGGATACTAAGTCCTGACCAAATTGACAAGTACCATTACATGCAATCGGGTTCTGTGTGTTAGCATTATAAATTGGAATGGATGAAGATGAAGTGCTCATTGAAAAAATACTATCCTGGTAATTGATGCCGGAAATAGTTACAAACTTTTTACAGGTATCTTTTGTTCCGTTCGGAATAAACCAGACAACATATTTTAAACCTGTTTCACTTTTTGTAATATTAATAGCACCGCTGTTCCTGTCAATTTTCATTACATCTGGAAAAGAACCGTATCTACCATCCAGCACATTTAAAGGCATTACAATATAATCTGACGACGATTGCTTTGGGTAAAAAATAGTATCAGGATAAGCAAACTGGTTGCAGTTAAAAGTGCCGCCACCACCGCCGCCATGAGAATCCGAAATATTAGCAGAAGAAACCATATTGGTAACGGCATTTTCTTTACTGCAACTAAATATGCTTATTATAAAGAGAAAAACAATGAGCTCATGTTTAGTTTTCATGGTAGTTAATTAAAGGGTATATAAAATCAATTATTTGATCCCGAAATAAATATAAATTCTAAATAAAGCCTAAAGTTTTTCATTGAATAAGTAATTTTTATAGATGAACCGGTATGATGTTGTATCAATACTGATTTTATTTTTTTACAAATACAAGCTTGTCACCAAATTTACCCTCATTATCTTTTAAAGATATTGTTACCATGGTCATTTTAATAACGTTCCAGCTTTTTCTTACGTCATCCAGAGCGGGTGTGCCTTGAATGTCAAGTTTTAATTCTTTGCCATTGTCTTTTGATTCCCATTTACCGGTATAGGTTAGGCTATCAACTTTTGCTATCAACATGCCATTTGCTTTAAATGTAAAAACATAGCCTTTAAATTCTGCAGTACTTGTATCGCGATTTTCTACATACAGTTTTACTGTGTAATTACCGGGTGAAGAATTTTTTAAAGAGGCTGCAGTTGCATTTTGTACACTATTTGTCGTACTGAGCGGACTTGTTATTTCTTTGTGCGTACAGGATTGAGTTATACTTACAGCAGCTACAATAAAAAGAAAAAGGGTTTTTTTCATGGTTTTAATTTTTGTTGTTAATAATGATGATTAGTTGCAGCCAAACAAAAAATTGTAACCAATCAAAAACAAAAAGAAATTTTTTAATGAATTTGAGGAAACTTTCTGAAAATAAAAATCCCTGCAACAATTGTTACAGGGATTTGCAAGTTTTTGTACCGGTTTGCAACGGTTCTCCGCGGAGAGAGAGGGATTCGAACCCCCGGACCTTTTGGGTCAACGGTTTTCAAGACCGCCTCATTAAACCGCTCTGACATCTCTCCGGCGCAAAAATAAGGTTTGAATTTTATAAGCAAAAAATACATTGAAAGTATTTATAAAAACATGTTCATTCACTAATTCGTTTTTATGAGTTTAAGAATGTTTGTATGTTCCTTAGTTTTTATAAAAACTAAATATATACCGGCGGAAAAAGTTTTAACTGGTAAGTCAATAGCTCTTTCTTTAATATTTTCTTTTTTCCATAAAACCTTTCCGTTTAAATCTGTTATCGTAATATTTACTCCCTCGTATTTGTAATTAAGCAGCAATGTAGCCTGAGATGCCGTGGGGTTAGGGAAAATAATTACAAGCGGGTTATTATTTACAACTGTTGTATTTGAAATACGGTTATCTTTTAATCCATTATAACTACAATTTAAAGGAGAGATTGAATCTAATTGCCCAATGGTTATACTCTCTTCCTGCTTATCAATTCTTATATATTTTTGTGTTTTATCACCACTTCTTATCCTGTTAAAAAAACAAACAGCTTTCTGAATGCGTTACAATGATTTTGGGTCTTTTAATTGTGCAACTGTTTTAATTCCATCTTTACCCGGCAGGTTAATATCCATTAATACAACATCTGCCTTAATATATTTGAATGATTCTATAAACTCTTCGGCATTCGGAAATGCAGCCACTCAATTCATTTCTTCTGAAGATGAAACAATTTCTTCAAGTGATTGTCTTATCTCCGCATCATCTTCTATTATCACAACATTGTTTGTTTCAATTGATGCTTTTATGCCTTTTATCCCAAAACATTCTCTATGAGATGGTTAACTATTCTCACCTTCTTACCTTTGCCTTATTTAAATGAAACATCTTTCAGCTTTACATAAATATTTCTGGAAATACAGGGTTAGGTTACTGGCAGGCATTTTTTTCGTAGTTGCATCAAACTACTTTGCGGTACTGGCGCCGGAGGTTACAGGCTTTGTGATAGGAAAAGTACAGCAGTATATTTCAAATGCACCAGCTAAAAAAACTGAAAACTATTCGGCATCTGTCCAGGTTTTAATTAACTGGCTGCAGCATTTTAATTTTAGTAAAATTGTAATAATAAGCAGCATAATAATTTTATTGCTTGCGTTGCTTAGAGGCGTGTTCATGTTTCTTATGCGGCAAACATTAATTGTAATGAGCCGCCATATTGAATATGATCTAAAGAATGAAGTATATACTCATTACCAGCAATTAGATATGGGCTTTTTTAAAACGCACAGCACCGGCGATATGATGAACCGTATAACAGAAGATGTAAGCCGTGTAAGAATGTACACCGGACCGGCAGTAATGTATACAGTAAACCTTGTTGCTCTAATTTCACTTTGCCTGGTAAATATGCTGCGCAAAGATTTTAATCTTACACTTGTTGTAATTGCACCATTGCCCATTCTTGCAATTACTATTTACATTGTAAACACTATCATTCATAAAAAAAGCGAGCGGGTGCAGGCACTGTTATCAGACCTAACTACAAATGCTCAGGAATCTTATTCAGGCATAAGAGTTATAAAATCTTTTGTACAGGAAAAAGCGATGCTTGGTTTTTTTAGTAAGAACAGCGAGGCATACAGGAAAAATGCAGTGAGCCTTGCAAAAGTAGAAGCTATATATTTTCCAAGCATGACTTTGCTTGTTGGGTTAAGTACGCTGCTTACAATTTTAATAGGCGGTAAAATGGCATTGGCAAACCCTGATAAGGTTGGAATAATTGTAGAGTTTGTTATTTACATAAACATGCTGATGTTTCCGGTAAGTGCTATTGGCGGTGTGGCAAGTATGGTGAAACGTGCATCTGCATCGCAAAAAAGAATAAATGAATTTTTAGATACAAAGCCGCTTGTAGTAAACCCCGTTAAAGACGCAACCGATGTATTCAGCGGAAGCATCATTTTTAAAAATGTATCGTTCACTTACCCGCACACAGGCATACGTGCATTAAATAATCTTTCTTTTGAAGTAAAGCCCGGCGAAAAAATAATGATACTGGGTAAAACAGGAAGCGGCAAATCAACCATTGCACAACTGCTGCTGCGTTTTTATGATCCTGATAAGGGCGCAATTTTTATAGGCGATAAAAACATACGCAATCAATCTTTAACTGCTTTACGCAATTATATAAGTTATGTACCGCAGGATGTTTTTCTTTTCAGCGATACTGTTTCAAACAATATACGTTTCGGATTACGCGATCAAAATGAAAACACTGATGTAAGAAAATATGCTGATTATGCTGCTATTGATAATGAAATTGCTTCTCTTGATAAAGGATATGAAACAATGGTGGGCGAACGCGGGGTTACATTAAGTGGCGGCCAAAAGCAGCGCGTGTCAATTACAAGAGCTTTATTAAAAGAAAGCCCGGTAATGTTATTTGATGATTGCCTTAGCGCCGTTGATGCAAAAACAGAACATAAGATTGTTGATAATCTTAATACATTTCTTCAAAATAAAACAACAATAATTATTACACACCGTATTTTGCTTTCTATAAATTTTGATAAAATAATTATTCTTTCTGATGGAGAAATTATTGAATCAGGTACACATGCGGAATTGCTTGCACAGGATGGATATTATACAGAATTGTACAACCTTCAACTAACAGAAGAACAAACACCTGCATGATGCAGGAAAGTTTATCAAAATTTTGGTAATTGTAAAACAATATTATATTTGCTGCTACAAAGCAACATTCATTATCTAAATCAAACCAAACACAAGTGGCGTACGAAAATAACGACAAAAAAATGGAAAGCGTTTACAGCAAACGCATTAAAGCAGGGAAAAGAAGAACTTATTTTTTTGATGTGCGTGCAACAAGAGGAAATGACTATTACCTAACCATTACAGAAAGCCGCAAACGCTTTAATGATGGCGGTTACGACAGGCACAAGTTATTTTTATATAAAGAAGATTTTAATAAGTTTTGCAAAGCGCTTACAGAAGCGGTTGATTATGTAAAAACAGAACTAATGCCCGATTTTGATTTTGATGCTTATAATCATGAATACACTGAAAGTGCACCTGTAGCAGAAGCCTCAGGTGTTGAAATTGAGTTAGAGGTTAATGAAATTTCAGTTGATGAAATCTCAGGCACAAATACAGCTTCTGAAGAGGTTGATAAATGGTAATGAAAATATTTTTTTAATACAAAGGCTGTTTAAAAACAGCCTTTTTTATTTACAAGTTGCAGCTGCTTATAAATACTTTTGACTGCTGATAAAACAAATCTTTAATTCAGTCGTATTATTATACTTAAATATTGATGGATGAAATTGATCAGAAACGTTATTTGCTGCTTGATTGCTCTGCTTGCTTTTTTTTCAATCGCAAATGCACAATTGTACAAAATTGAATTGAATAGTAAAATAGATAAAGCCTCACTTATTGCGGAAGGCAAAGTAATTGAGCAACATTCATTCTGGAACGATGAGCACACAATTATTTATACCTCAAACAAATTGCATGTATATAAATTATTTAAAGGCACTGTTGTTCCAAAGGAAATTGAAGTAATAACACAGGGTGGGAGTGTAGGCAATAAATGTCTTGTGGTAAGTGATGTATTGCAGTTGAAAAAAGACGAAAAAGGAATGTTTTTTCTGAATGAAAATCTGCAGAATATACATTCGCCATTTACTAAAAATATTTTGTATGATGTGTACAGCAGCGAACAAGGTTTTTTAAGATATGATGAAGCAGGCAAAACAGCATTTGCTCCCTTTACAAAGTATAATGATATTCAACAAAGCTTATATAGTTTAATAAGAAAACATACAGGTGTTCAAGAGAGAATTGTTGACATAGCTTCTAAAGAAAGCACAGGTGTTGTAAGTAATGGCACAACAGCCGGTGGCATAATTACTTCGTTTTCTCCGGCTACAGTAAATGCCGGCGCTATTAATGATCCTGCAAATAATATTCTTACTATAAAAGGCCTGGGTTTTGGTGATGATCCTTCTGCGCCTGCAGGCATAAAATTTAAAGATGCCAATAACAACAACACCAACCCTGATTATAAAATTGCCTATAATTCACCATACATTCTTTCATGGTCAGATACAGAAATAACAGTTAATGTACCTGACCGTGCTGCTACCGGCAAATTTGCAGTGGTGTTTAGTGATGGAACTTCTGTTCCTTCTACTTCAAACCTCCAGGTTTTTTTTGCAGTGCTTAATGCAGAATTTACTTTAGGAAGCAAAGACTTTGTACGTGAACCAAGACTTATGAATGTCAACGGAAGCGGAGGATACACTGTTCAATTCAGCACGAGTACAGCAGGCGGCGGCATTGATTTTACAGCTTCACCGGCTAAGCAAACTTTTCAGCGCGCAATGGCAACCTGGAAAGAAATTACCGGCGCCAATCTTACAGAAGGTTCGCCAACTTCTATTCAAAAAGTAAGCGACGATAACATTAATGTTGTGCTGTTTGATAACAACAATACCGGTGTACCCAAAATGGCTGACGGAGTTTTAGAATCAACCTATAGCTGGTTTTCAGCGTGCACAGAAGGCACTCAACTTTTGAGTGCACAAAAAACAGGCTTTGATATTTTGATACGAAATGATAATGTATCACTTGGTTCAGATATCTCATTTGAATTCGGACCTTGCTTTCCCGCTGTAGGTTCTTATGATCTGGAAATGATCATTCTGCATGAGATTGGACATGCACTTAATCTTTCTCATATAAATGATGATTATGAAGATGGAGGCAACGGTTATCAAACCATAAACCCATCAAAGCTTATGCATTATTCAATCCTGGATTTTGTTGACCGAAGATCACCTGATGCATCTGCTTACCAGGGCGCGTTATATACAATAACTCCGCAAGGTAATGATTATGGCACCTGCGGCCTTTTTACAAATGAAATGTCACCACTGCAATCTTTAGCTATTGCAAATGATGAATGTCCTTCTTCTTTTCCTTCTTCAGAAATACAAGACAATACAAGTGTAAGTTTTGATTTGATTCATGCAACAAGCAATAAGTTTGTTGATCCTTCATTTAAGCAGGTTAATTGCAAAAACACAGGAACATCTGTAACCAACAATGCTTACTATGCGTTTTTAACCGGCACAAAAACGGATGTAAGTTTAAATATTGAAAATTATACCACTGTCCCAACTGATTTGTTATCATGCTCCGGGCAAACCATAAGAATGGCTTTATATGATGTGCAGAGCTGTCCGCAAGCTCAGGAATATCCGCAACCGGTTGCCTGTTCAAATTTTAGCAGCAACGGAATTATAAATCTTAAAGGTCTGCAGCAGAATCATAAATATCTTTTATATTTTGATGGTTTTAGGAATACAAAAGCTTCTTTTAATATTGTATTTAATAGTGACAGTTCTTCAACAAATCCTGGAAACCAGTTTACTATAACAGCGGGGCCAAATCCTGTTATTAATGGCCACGCGTTAAATGTTTATCTTTCTAATGTTGCTTCCGCTTCATCTTATCAATATGTATTGTATGATGCTGTTGGAAAAAAATTAACAACGGGCGTGGTAAATACAGTTCCGCCAGCTACAACATTTAAGATTGAAATGAAAACTGTAGCTTCGGGAATTTATTTTTTAATACTTATTGATGACAGCGGTAAAAAAGTATCTGTAACAAAAATTTTTAAGCCATAAAAAAAAGTCCCGCAGAATAATGCGAGACTTTGCTTTATATAAATTTAACCTGTTGTTATTCGCTTACTACTTCAAATTCAACTTCAGTATTGTTTCCATTACCAAAGTCAATATTAGCTTTATACGTACCTAATTCTTTTACATCATCTGCAATTGTAATGCGCTTACGGTCAATCTCGTATCCTTTTTGATCGCGTATAGCACGTGAAATTTGTAAAGTTGTTACGCTTCCAAAAATCTTTCCGCTCGTGCCTGTTTTAGCGCCAATTTTTAGCGGAGATTCTTTCAGTACACTGATAACTTTATTGATTTCTGCAAGCATAGCCGCTTCTTTTTTAGACTGAACTTTCATGCGTTCATCTAATTGCTTCTTATTGCCTGCATTAGCTTCAACAGCAAATTTTTGCGGAATCAGATAATTGCGCGCATACCCGTTTTTTACACTCACTAATTCATTTGCAGCACCAAGCGTATCTACATCTTTTATTAATATTACCTGCATTGTTTTAATTTTTAGCTTCTAATCTATTTTAATAAATCAGTTACGTACGGTATCAACGCCATCTGCCTTGCTTTTTTTACAGCATCACTTACTTTACGCTGGTATTTTAAAGAATTGCCGGAAAGGCGGCGCGGAAGAATTTTTCCCTGGTCATTTACAAACTTTTTCAGGAACTCAATGTCTTTATAATCTACGTACCTGATGCCATATTTTTTAAACCGGCAGAATTTTTTCTTTGGCTTTTCTGCTTTTATGGCGGTGAGGTATTTTATTTCATTTGCTTTTGCCATAAATTATGCCTCCGCTTTTTCAGTTCCTGTAGGTACGCCTCTTCTCTTTTTTTCATTGTACTCAACGGCGTATTTGTCGAGTGCAGTGAGTAAATGACGAAGCACTTGCTCGTCACGTAAAAGTTGAATTTTCAACTTTTCATTGAAGCTGGATGGCGCACTGTATTCCAGAACCCAGTAAATACCTGTAGTTTTTTTCTGGATAGGATACGCCAGTGATTTTAGTCCCCAGGGATTGCTGTGCACAATGCTTCCGCCATTGTCTGTAACAAAATCGGAATACTTTTTCTGAACGGCTTTAAATTCCTCATCAGAAAGCACAGGGGTAAAAATCACCATCAATTCATAATTGTTCATTACCCTTGTTGTGTTTTAATTGTTTAAATAATTATTAAGGGCGGCAAAAGTAAGAAAGAAAAGGCGAATTATGAAGTGATATTTAATAAGCTTGCTGCTTCAACTCTTTACAGCCGCCACTTTCAGGTTTACATCTACCGTATTGCTAAGCACAGCGCTGCTGCCGCCAACATTAAAATCCTTACGGTTAATGCTGAAATTTCCTGTGAAGATTAAGCCGCCGTTTTCATTTTTAACAGTGAAGGGAAATGAAATTATTTTGGTAACACCTTTAATAGTAAGCTTACCAGAAACAGAATACGCATTCGAATTTCCTGTAATGGATGTTGAAATAAAAGTTATAATAGGAAAATTTTCTGTATTAAAATACTCCTCCTTTTTAAGGTGACTATCCCGGGCATCAATTCCGGTGTTAATAGTATTTACATCAACCGAAACGTTAAAAGAAGATGAAGGAAGATCAGCAGAATTAAATATAATATCGCCTTTAAGGCCATTTAAACTGCCTGATGTGTTAAGACCAAAGTTTTTTACAGTAAAGCTGAGTTCACTTTTTTCAGCAACCGGTTTGTATTGTTGTGCATGAATTGCAATCAAGCCTGACATTAAACAAACGAAAATTAGTATCGCTTTCATTTTAATTATATTGAATAGATGCGATAATCATACAAAAGTTATTAATAAAAAACTAAAGTTGGCTGAACAAGATTGCCTAAAAAGCGTTACCGTGTGTTGAACGGATAATAGATTTAGCTAAAAAAGGTAATCTATTCATTAACTTAAGAAAAATATTTGTTGAAGTTTTATTGCCCATAAACTGCTGAACTAATCTTCCGGTTGCAAGCCTTGAAGCAAATTGTTTTTTCCAATTCTTTGTATAATTTTTTTCCATTGCCATTCTTGAAATTTCCTGCCGGAAAAATTTATTGATTTGCTCAAAAGCAAGCTTTGCGCTGTGCATTGCCATACTCATTCCGTTCCCGCATAAAGGTGTTATCATGCCGGCTGCATCACCTAATAATAAAACATGCTTTTCTGTTTGTGATTTCTGTTCAAAACTTATCTGAGATATAGTAAGCGGCGCATTATATAAAAACTCAGATTCAGTAAATATTTTTTTGATAGCAGGATTTTTATACAAAACATTTTCCTGCATTTGTCTAATTGAATTATTGTTTGCTGAAAGATTTTCTGCATTGGTTAAATAACATAAACAATATTTATCATCTTCAATTGCCGATATGCCACAGTAACCATTTTTAAAATTGTGCAGCGCAATATGTTCTTTTGAAAAACTTGTTTTTATGTGATACTTAACACCAATATAATTATTTAGTTTATTAATTTTCTTTTCAGCAAAACCTCTTTTCCATTTTACATCAAGGTTGCTTCGCTTTCCATAAGCACCGGCAACAACTTTAGTAGTTATGTTTTTTTTATTTGTTTGAATGACGTGTATATCATCTTCAAAGGTTACTTCGTTTACTTTTTCATTTGTAAACACAGATACACCTTTTTGCTTTGCCAGTATATATAAAGCATTATCAATTGTAAAACGGCTTATTCCAAATCCACCAAGATCGAGTGAAAAACCATACAGCCTGCCTTTCATGTCGCTTACCTGCAATTTTTTTATTATAGGCAAATTCCATTCATCTAAAGGCAGGCCTAACCGGTTTAAAAAATCATAGCTTTCCAAACTTATATATTCACCGCAAACTTTATGAAAAGGATAAGCTTCTTTTTCAAATAACGCAACTTTACAACCTGCATCTGCAGCCAGTATTGCAAGTGATAAACCTGCAAGTCCGCCGCCGATTATGCCGATATTATAATCAGTTTGCATACTTGTAAATAATTAAATACCTAAAAGCCCATTTCCATTCAACAATATAATTTTTCAGACCTGCTTTTTGTAACAGATCTTTCCATTCATTTTTATAAAAACCGCGTGCTACACTAAGCGGAGCATCGTTCTTAACCAAATAAGAAGAAGAAAAAAGTTTGGTAATAATTTTTATTGAATGATATGCAAACCAGTTGCGCTGCAAATCATTTATAAAAAAACCAAGTGAGGAATTTTGTTGCATCCATTGCAATTGAAATACTAATTCTTCATCTGTAAAATGATGGCAAAACAAACTGGAAAAAATTATGTCAGGATTTGTTTTAAATACAACCGTTTTATAATCCTGCGCAATCCACTGCGCTGTTTCAATTTTATAATCCTGTTGCGCTGTTTCAATGCATTCCCGTTTTATATCAATACCTGTGCAACTAAATTGTATATTATTTTTTTTACACCATTTATATAATTGATATAAATTATTTCCATCACCGCAACCAATCTCACAAACATGGATTGATTTCTTTTTATCTAATAATTTTTTGAAACCTGCGATTGTGATAGCATGACCGCCAAGCCATGTGTTGATTGTATTTAACTCCTGCATATTCCGCCGGATATCTTCAAACGGAATATCATTTTTATCCAGTAATTCTTTTTTGTACGAACGATGGCGCAGGTTTATTGCTTCGTGCATAAAAATGTTTCCATGGTTAAACCCGGACCAAAAGCAGTTCCGAAAATATTTGCAGGTGCATCATTTAAACTATCTAAAATTTCTTTCAGCACAAACAAAACTGTTGGTGAAGACATGTTGCCATAACGGCTTAAAATATCTTTTGAAAAACGCATATCATCTATATTTAATCCTAATTGTTTTTGTATGGCAGTTAATATTTTTTTGCCACCGGGATGAATGCACCAGTGCGTAATATCTTTTATTGATAAGCCAGAATGCTGCGTTGCTTCTGCAACCAAAGCGGAAATATCCTGCTCAATCAGATCAGGTATATAACTGCTGAGTGTAATGATAAAACCGCGATGACTTAGTTCCCAGGCCATATCTTTTTTCCCTTTGTATGCAACCTTCGAATAAAAATCTGTAAGTAGTAATTTTTTTTCCGATTGAATTTTGTTTGAAACTAAAACTGCAGCGCTGCCATCAGAAAAAAGTATTGTACCAGATGCACTATCGGGTGTATATTCTTTTTGAAAATGAATAGTACAAAATTCTGTTGCAACAATCAGCACGTTTGAATTAGGCGTACTGTCGCAAATTAATTTTGCAAGTTTTAATGCATGAACTGCTCCATAACAACCCATGAAATTTACAGAAGTTCTAAATACCTCAGGCTTCATGTCCATTGCTTCCGCGATCTGCAGGTCAAGCCCCGGCGCACTCATGCCTGTACAACTAACTGTTATAATATGCGTAATCTCTTTAACGTTTAATTTATCTTGCAAACAATCATTGATCGCCATTATAGAAAGCGGCAATGCTTCGCGGTTATAGATCTTCATGCGCTCATCAAGATTGGGTAATGGATCATCCGGTGCAGAAATAAAATTCCATAATTTTTCATCTGGCTGGGTGTAATCTGCAAGCACTGTATATCTTGTTTCAATATCGCTTTGGCGGTACATGAATGCAAGTTTGCGCCCTTCTGTTGCATCAAGCCCATAAATTTTTTGCATCATCGGTATTACATCTTTCTGGCTAAAACTGTGCGGCGGTACTGCGGTTCCTATCGAAATAATTTCAGTCAATGTGGTTTAATATTAATAGTGTTATAAATGCTAAGTTGGTACAAATTGATGCAATTTTATTCATGCGCATTGTATGTTTAAAATCTGCATTGCTTATATTTTTATTTACCTGTAAAAACCATACCGTAAAATATATAAGCACTGGTAAAAAAAATAACAAAAGAATGCTGAACAGGAATAATTTATTTACTGATGAGAAATAAATGTATAGTAACGTAAAAGCAAACGCGTAAATAACCGCACAAAAAATAAATGTTCCTTTTTTACCCAGCATAAGACTGATGGTTTTTACATGATCATCTTTATCTTCTTTATGCTGGTAAATTTGTGTGATAGGGTAGAAGCCGCCAATTAATAAAGTTGCAAAAGCAATTGCCAACCATGGTACAACTGCATTTGTATCTTGATTAGCCGCGTGAAATACAATAAAAAAGATAAGACCTCCCTGGTTTAAAATAACTATCAAATAACCAATAATTGCATATTGCTTTAACCGTATTTTTCTGTAGCTGTATAATCTTGAAAACATAATATAAATAAAAATGCAGGCTACTATAAGCGGCGAAATAATCAGCGCAAGTAAAACAGCAAGCACATCCATTATAACACTAAAAACAAACAATTGGTTGGTTGGTTGCAAAGGTTTTTCTATACCGCCAATGCTTGTTGTGTCTCTATCCATATAACTATTGTAGCCATTGCTGGATGGATATACGAGAACATGAATAATGAAAAAAATAAGCGCTGCGTTAACTATGTTAATGTTTTGTACTAATGCTAACGCAAACCAATAAACAGGCATTAAAAAAAATGAAAAAGGAATGCGTAGAAGTTGTATGGTGGATTTGTGAATCAATATTGATTAAATAATGTTAGCAATAGTGTTATGTTGAAAAGGTTCTTCATGTGAATTTATAATGAGATTTCCACTTCGTGGAAGTGACGGGTGAATGGTTTAATTTATTGTAAAATATTAGTGCGGTAAGCGCAAAAGAATCTCTTACACGTCATGTCCGGCACCGATGGACATCTCACTAAGAAAAAAGCTATCTATCACTACGACTGTATTATTTATCATCCAATGCTATTTAGTCTGAATTTTAAACTTCAACTTAAAAACATTATTGCAAAACAGTCAACGCTTTTTTAATCATAGGATCATCAGCATTACTTAATTCATAAAAACCTTCGCTGCGCCAGATTTGCCTTGCTAATAAATTTTCCATTTGTTGTATTACAAAGTTTTTTGCTGACGAATTGATATCTTTTATTTGCACAGAATCCTTTACGGCAAAATTTTGCAAAGCGCTCCATTCATTTTCACCAAAATGAAATTGTTGATGAAATTGCTCCGGTGTTTTATATTGTTGTAACTGATCTTCATGTTCAATATAATAATTGTATATAAAATTTCTGATCGTTCCCTTTGCAAAAAGATCTATTACAGGTTTGGGCTGCGTTGTAGTATCAAAAGGCACAAAAATATCCGGCGTTATTCCACCGCCACCATACACCAAATGGCCGCCCGGTGTTTTAAAAGCTTTGCCTTTTGGCTTTGATGTATCACCTGCAACCAGCTCACCATCATGAAAACGATTCACTAATTCTTCTTCATATTGCTCTCTGCCTTTATCATAAGGCTTTTGAATATTTCTTCCAAGCGGCGTATAATAGCGTGCCACTGTTAAACGAATTGCAGATTTATCAGATAAATTAAATTGCTGCTGCACCAATCCTTTTCCAAATGTTCTTCTGCCAATTATAGTTGCCCGATCCCAATCCTGCAAAGCGCCCGCAAGTATTTCACTTGCCGATGCAGATGTTTCATCAACCAGCACAATTAATTTTCCTTTTTCAAAAACGCCATCTTTACTGCAATGATAATCGGTACGTTTGGAATGTTCGCCCTGCGTATATACAATCAGCTTGTCTTCATCTAAAAATTCATCTGCAATTTCAACCGCTTCCTGCATAATACCGCCGCCATTATCCCGAAGATCAAGTACTAACTGTTGCATGTTTTGCTTCTGCAATTTTTCCATGGCCTGCATAAATTCCTGGTAAGTGGTTTCAGCAAATTTGTTTAGTTTAATATAGCCTGTTGTATTATTAAGCATATAAGCTGCATCCAAAGAATACAAAGGAATTATGCCGCGAGTAATTTTTATTTTTTTAACTGATGTGCCGCGTAAAACGGCAATCATTACATCAGAACCGTCAGGTCCGCGCAATTGTTTGCGCACATCATCGGCAGAAATATTATTACCAGTTAAATTTACTTTATCATTTACAGTAATGATCTTATCGCCTGTTTGCACGCCGGCTTTAAAAGATGGCCCGTCCGGAATCACATTCATCACATTCACCGTATCATGTATCATCTGAAATTCTATGCCAATACCCTGGAAATTTCCCTGCAGGTCTTCATTCATCGCATCCAGATCCTGCGCCGGAATAAAAACAGAATGCGGGTCAAGATGATCAAGTAAGCCATTGATAGCAGGTTCTTCCAGGCTATCCATGTTTACGTTGTCAACATATTTATTCTTAATAAGATTGATAGCTTCCTCCAAAGGCGTTGTGTTATTATTATGCAGGAACGAATCACCACCGCTGGTATTTTGACGAAGCTTATAACCTATTATCATTCCAAGCGCCATCATAATTGCAAAAATCAATGGCAGCCAGACCTGAACCTTTTTTTTAACCATAAATATTTCTCTTGTATCTTGATGCGAAAACACGAATATCGTAATAAGTGTTAATTTTTTCCTGTTAAACGTAAATAATGGCAACAGTATTAATTGCAGACAGCGGTTCTACCAAATGTGAATGGTGCTTATTGAATGCAGGAAAAAAGAAAAAAATTTTTACAACCGGCATTAGTCCATATTTTTTAAATGCTGAACAAATGGTAGCATTATTACACAAGGAACTGCTGCCGAAAATTAAACATGCAGTTGTTGAGCAAGTATTTTTTTATGGAACCGGCTTAAAAGATAAGGCTAACAAAAAAATAATTCATAGTGTTTTAAAAAAACTTTTTGCTGATGCAGGTATAGAAGTTGAAACAGATTTATTAGGCGCCGCGAGAGCATTAAGTAAAAACGAAAAAGGTATTTGCTGCATTTTAGGAACGGGTTCTAACTCCTGTTATTATAATGGAAAAAAGATCATGGCAAATAGTCCGGGCCTGGGATATGTTTTAGGCGATGAAGGCAGCGGCGCTTATCTTGGAAAAAAAGTAATTCAGCATTTTTTATACAATACGTTTGATGAAGAGCTGATGCTTTGCTTTAATAAAAAATACAATACAAATGCTGACGAAATTTTAATGAATGTTTATACTAAACCTCAGCCAAACCGCTACCTCGCTTCATTTGCAATATTTCTTGCAGAAAACCGCGACCATTACATGATTGAAAACATTATTGAAGACGGATTGAATGATTTCTTTTTTACGCATCTTATTAAATACCACGAAAGCTGGCTGCAACCCATTCACTTTATCGGCAGCATTGCTTATGGTTTTAGAGATATTCTAAAAAGTTTATGTCATAGTTACGAAATGGAATTGGGAAATGTGCTTAAACAACCAATGGATGGATTGGTGAAATTTCATGCAGGGTAGAATTGTCAGATGATTTATGTGCGTCTAATTTTTTAAAAAATTTGCCTGGTACTTTTTATCGTTTGTTATGAAAATAAAACGGTATAAGCCTGCTGCTAATGATGCAGCATTAAATGAAAGCTGATCTTTACCTGCAGCAATATTTATTTGTTTAACCGTTATCCCTTCACCGTTTACAACTATTAATTTTCCGCTGGCAAAAATGTTCTTAAAATATATTGTAGTTAAGTTAGTTGATGGATTTGGAGAAACATATATGTACGATTTTTCATTGCCGGATGTAACAACATTAACGGTTTTGCTGTAAGTATATATTCCATCTTTATCAATAACTTTTAAACGATAAAAATGCGTTCCTGCAAAAACATTTGATTGCGTATAATTATAAGAAGCGATCTTGGAATTATCGCCATGTGCATCAACGGAACCAATTGCTGAATAATCAAAAGTATTAATGCTGTGCTGTATTTCATATTTGTCTACGTTGACTTCATTTGTTACCTGCCAGTTTAAAAACGTGGTTTGATCTTTATACGAGGCATTAAAATTTAACAGACTTACCGGCAGAATGCAATTGCTAAAATCGAATTTTATTTTTACACCCGCAAAGTTGCATAATGCTCCTGTTTCAGCTTTGTTATCAGCAGACCATACACCGGTTGTTGTTGGAAATGTGCCAATTTTATTACAGTTAGCACAAGTAGCTAAATATAAATTTCCATTCTCATCAAACCTGCTGCTGGCACCGTCAATATGATCGCCAAAAGCTAATGGATCTTGTGTGCCAAAAAATGATCCGTATAACTGAGAACCTGCATTTGCGGATAATGCAAAAATATAAAAGTCACTACCATCTGTAGTTTTTTGAATTGCATTTGCTGTTATTGAAAGCCCGGTTACAGATTGTGGATTATATCTCTGATTTGCACTTCCGCCCCAACCTGCAACATATACGTTTTCGCATTTATCAACAGCAAAAGCAATTGGAGAAATATCAGGAGCTGAACCGCCTTTACCAAAGTTTGTGGAATATTCTACAGTAAGAAGGGTTGAATCAAGCTTGGTAATAAATTGCTTTCCCTGTTGCTGTTTCCAAACCGCATTAACAATTGGAAAAGAAGTAGTGGTTGTGCCGGTTATATATGGATAACCAAAATTATCGGTGCATATTTCGTATACCATGTCATTTCCGGTTGTGCCTATGTACACTGTTCTCGTTAAATTATTTGCATCGCTGCTAATGATTGAAACAAAGCCATCACATTCACCACCTTTAAAACTTTTATGAATAATGTTTTGATCGTCTGCAGCGTCTAAAGCAATATCGGTACTGGTAGTAGAACCTGCCAGGAATATTTTGCCTGATTTATTTCTTGCAATACTAAAAACTGCATCATCGCCATTACCGCCAACATAAGTGCTGTTATAAACGGTTGATAAATCTGCAGATGTTTTAATAAAAACGCCATCCTGTTTTCCGCCAAGACTTTTTTTGAATGCATTCACAGTTGTAGGAAAATTGCCTGATTGAGTACAGCCAACAAGATAAATATTATTATCATTATCAACAGTAACATCACTTCTTGAATCATCATCGTAATTACGACGTATGGAACCTATTCCTTCAGTTACATATTTCGGTGCGATGTTTACGCCGTCAACACCTGTTCCTCCAAATTTCCTGGAGGCAAGCAAAGCAGTGCCATCACCATTTAACTTACTTACATAAATATCAAAATTACCACCGTTGCCATATGTGCCTGTTGTTACAGGAAAATCAGCTGAAGTGGTTCTGCCTGAAATAATAAGGTTATCATTTTTATCAGCAATTAAACTTTGTGGTTGCTCATCACCGGTACCACCTAAATATGTTGCATACAATCTTTGTGTTCCTTTTGCATTGAATTTAAAAATGGCGATATCATCAGCTATTGCAGCGCCTTCTGAACCATCGCCGCCATGATAATGTGTTTGGTAGGCACCCAAACTAACCGGAAAACCTTCATGAAAAGCAATGCTGCCGGCAAAGAAATTTCCTTGGCTGTCGTAAGTTGAACAATAACCCCAATCATCTGAAGTACTGCCTACATAAGAAGAAAAAATAAGCGTAGGATCAATTATCAAATCCTGGGATTTATCATAATTATTTATGTTGAAAGAAACAGTATTTCCTGAAACAGAAAATGCAGTTTGTATGGCATTTTTGTCGATATTTTTTATCTGATAAGTGTATGGTTTTAATTCAGATAATGCACCAACTGACGTTTTAATAATAAGATCATTGTTACTAATTTCTAAACCATTTGTTCCGTTAAATAACAGTTTAATTTTTTTAGGATCAGCACCGGGATGCACCGTAAATTCATACTTAAAATGATTGCTCTCTGTATAGTACTGCACATCTATCCCCTTATAAATATTCTTGTATGTTACTGATTCAAAAATCCTGCAATGCGCTGCCCATTTTGATTGATCATTACCAATAAAATAATTATTATAAGTTGGTAAAGCTTCGCCGGTAATAATTTCAGGATTCG
>JABDGW010000044.1 GCA_013285855.1 Bacteroidota bacterium | reverse complement strand
CACGAGCTGGTGTTAAGTAATTCAATAATGTTAAAGGATTTCATGAGTATTGTTGACCGTTAACTTCCCGGCTAAATGTTTCATTTTCCCAGTAAACTTTTTATTCTTCCTTTTAATTTATCCGGCAAGGCCATGCGCATGAAAGTTTCTATTTCCCGTTTGCGCTTTTTCTTCTTTTCATCATTCAAATAAAAACAAGGTATTTTTTTCAGATCGAAATAGTGATAACGGATCAGCGATTCTTTATACACCTCATATATTTCCACAAGGTCTGGCCTTGTAACAAAATTGTAGCGGTTATGGTGCCCTGCTATTGCTTCCGGATGTGCCGGGCTGTAATGACTGAAATGATAAAATATTAATGGCTGGCCATTTACAAACCATTCACCGTTTATTTTTTCCAACCTGCGCTCATGCAGGTTCCAGTGCGCCATATTATAGCCCGGATATTTTTCTATCAGCACTTTATTAAAATAGGCAGGGATAAGATTGGCCCACAACTGATCAACGAACAAACCTCTTGATAAGTCTATAAGACATTGGTCTTTTAACCGGCTTTGCCACCAGGCAAGCATGTTAAAACTATTGGCCGATCTTTTTACAGCAATGAATCCTAAATTAAAAATACCGGTTTGCATTACATGCAATTCAGTAGGCAGGCAGGTATCATTAATGGGAGTTGTGTAATGCGGCGTGAGCATGATATCAAACTGCTTTAAACTGTTTTCAAGTTTTGTAAGCGGCTGAAAGATCATTATGTCAGGATCGAAATACACTACAACTTCAGCATCTGCATATTTATTAAATAACCATTCAAAATAAAAAGGTTTAGCGGAAGTAAGCAATTCAACAATGGTATATTGTTTAACCATTTTATCAAAGCCGGGTATAGCCAGTTGCTCAACTTCTATCACCTCGCATTCCAAAAAAGACAGGTCAGTGTTTTTATCGTTTTTGTCAACAAGCCCGATGATGAACTTCCAATCAGCATTTGTTTGCTTTATTGATTCAAACAAAGTTTTCGCCTGTGCCAGGTAATTAATAGAACAAAGTGTAAAGGCTATATTGCTCACATTAGTAATTATTGTTTACGGTATTCGCGAATCTCCTTCGTCGATTTCACAGTTGACCGTTAACTCCCGCATTGAGCGGGACAGGTGTTGACCGTTGACCGATTTTTAGCTCATTCATAAATTGTTCTGCAACTTTATTTAACAGCGATACCGGTTTTTGTTTTGCAGGCAGTTGAAATATAGCCTGGGTATTCACTTCAATCAACCCTTCTTCCAAAGGAAGATTAAACGCTGCAAGCGATGAAGTTCTTTTTTTACAAACAACGGGAACGCCATGTTCTTTAAAAGCCATAAACGAACCGCTTTTACCAGCAAGCTCAGGCAAGGTGGTAAGAATACCAAAATCAGTATAATGCGACAACCAGTATGAAATAAATGTTGTTGATTGTTCGCCCAATGTAAGAAACAGCACCTGCGGATAATCTTTTTTCAATTGTTCCCAGCATGTTTGCCCGGCAGGCATACGGCCCAGTGAAACGATCACCATTCTTTTTTTACTGAAGCTGTAGGTAAACTTATCCAGCAGGCTGCGCATATCCCATCGCTTAAAATCAAAACTGCCGAATAAGGTACCGATAATATAATCTTCCGGATGCCTGGCAATAAAAGCAGGAATAATTGAATTGAATGCCTCTTTATTCTCTACAACAATGTTGTTAATGTTGCTGAATAAAGGCAAAACTGTTGCTTTGAAACCTATTTCTTTAAGCCTGTACTTATATAATTCCGTATTCGTACTGATCAGGCCTGGCTTTAATTCTCCAAGCAGCGACTTAATGATATTAACCTGCAGAAAGGACCATATCCTGAACTTGAGTGATTCCTCCCTGTTTACAGAAAGCTCATGAAACATAATATGCCAGGAACTTCTTCCATCAAGTTGCTTTAAATTTTTCCCCAGGTTAAATGGCAGGCCCTTTAAATGAAAACCAAATGGCACATATTGCAGGCTTACCCATTCCGGTTTAAATGATTCTATAAATGCTTTTGCTTTTTGCAGGCGTATATCCCAGTTTACAGAAGCAGATAAACGTAATACTTCTGTTTCGCCTTCTTCATCATTTTGAAAGCCTTCCCATATATTGGTTTCAAGCCTCCTGTCATTTATGGCAATGATCTTTGCGACGATGTTTTTTTTGTTTAAAGCGCAGGCTAATTTGCGGGTATAATCTCCAACGCCGTCTTTCCCGGGTTCAAGACTGCTGCAGATAAAAAGGATTCTCATACGGTTATAAAACCCGATTTGAATGCCAATTCAAATAAGTTGTTTCGAGTTTTTTTACCTCCGTTTGCCAAACATATTCTTTGGCTCTACTCCAGCCATTATAAGCCAGTTGTTCTCTTTTGTTACTGTTATCTATAAGAAAATTAATGCTGCTTACCATATGTTGTACGTCATCAAAATCACAAATAAAAGCTTCTTTAGTATTTATTAATTCTTTGCCGATCCCGGTTGGTGTAGTAACAACTGCACAACCACAACTCATGGCTTCAGCAACTGAAAGGCCAAAACCTTCCGAGTACGTTGGCATAAAAAATATAGATGAATTCAAAATGTTTTTCTGTAGCTCTTCCAAACTCATTTTATCAAAAACTATAACCCTCTCTCTAATTGAAGCATCAAAATTTTGTATTATGCTTTCACCGGATGTGCGTGTGCCAAATATGTGAAAGAAGAATTTTTTATTCTTCTTCAGCACTTCATTTATAACCAGAGGGATAATGCTAATTCCTTTTCTGCCAATCCATGAGCCAACAAAACTTATAATATTTTTTTTTTCTGTTTGAAAAGAAATTGCATGAAAAGAATCTTCAATGCCGGGTGCTATGCAAGCGGCATTTTGTATTGAAAAATATTTGCGGCTTATCATGTATTGCAAATCATCATTGCAACCGCAAACCAAATAATCTGCCAGTGAAAATGTGCGCCTTGCAAAATGATAGTGAGTATTATCAAATAACCATTTCTTTATACCTTTTTTTTTATCCCAAAATATTTGTGCTTTATCCATATCATGCAGTTCAACACCGTCTGCATGAGCAACAAGCAGGGGCAATTTGTATTTGCTTTTCTTAACCCATTTGAGCATCAGCCAGTATTCATCTCCATAAAATTCTATAACATCATACGTTTTATTTTTCAAAAGCTTTTTTACTTTAAATAAAATACCGATTGCGAGTTTGTATTTTTTGGCTTTATGTATTGATGGAAACAATTCAAAATTTTTGGGCTCCAGCACATCCACTTCATGTCCTAATTCTTTTAATCCCTTTGTCCAGTGCAACCTTGTTCTACCTGAACCAAGATGCGGCAATAATGGTATGGAAGAAATGGAAAGAATTTTCATTAAATACCATGTGCTTTACGCCAGGGTAAATTTTTATAAGCAGTGAAATTGTATTGTTTGTGCCAATGCGATACAGGTATCGGTATATCTTCCCGGCAGGCATAATAAGCCCATGCCCGCTCATAAGGTGTTGGCGTTTTTAAAATACCTTTTAACCCTGATGTGTAGGCTTTTTGTTTTAAGCTGCTGTTATTTGAATTTTTAAGCCATGGCCTGTTTAATGCAGCACCATGAATAAGATATTTTAGCTGGTCTTTCGGGTACAAATCGTCCTGCTTTGTATATGGGAAATTTCTTTTATAATAATTTTTATTCGGATAACAGTTTAGTTCAAGCTGGCGGTGCGAAATTGAAAATACCGGGAAGGAATTTGTTTTAATAAGTATATTTAAAATATCCTGTTCAGGGAAAAACCAGTTTGGATTTTCTGCAACTGATAAAATATTTTCAAGATGTTTTTCCGTATAGAGAATCCAGTCGTTTATCAATTGCGCATCTCTTGGAATTTCAAAACCCAGCAACCCGCAATTAATGTATTCTATGTTTCTAAACACAGGTTCAATATTCATTTCTTTACATTGCCTATAAATAAGCACATCACTATTTGAATATTTTTTTTCGGGTTCAGTACTTACTATTACACCTGCATTTAAAGCGTCTAACAAAATGCCCAAAGGACGTTCTATTATAAAATCCGCATCAAGAAATAAATATTTCCCGGCAGGCAAATTTTTCAAACCATTCAGGCGATGAAAATTCTTTAAATAATTGCCCTTAAAATTTTCGTACCATTTTAATTTAAGTTCTGAGTGTGCGGATTCAACTTTTTTATCCGAGGTAAGTAGCAAGAATTTTCCATTAAAACCATTTTCGATTGCGCTGTTATATAAACCATATACGCCTGGCAAATAATTAAAATCTGAAGCAACTAAAATTGTTATATCGCTACCCCAAGTTTTAGCCATTAAATGATTTAAGCATTTTATCAATTTTTCGTAAAACTCTATCCTCAATGCACCACCTATTATTTTTCCAAAATTTTCTTGAGTTCCAGCGATTCCTAATATAGCCGGGAGTAATCTTTAAAAGCTGATTTGTATAAAGATCTGTTAACTGATTGAATGCAACAGAATAACAAAGGCGGGGATCGAAATATTTATTATATACGCTTATCGCGTTTATCCTTAATTTTTCATATTCATTCTCTTTTTGTTCCAATATTTGAATAAGACTTGGTACACTATTTTCTTTAACTTTAACGAAATACTCTTTTTCCGGTATGCTAAAAGGAACCCAATCATCCGCTATGATCACCGGCACTTTTCCTAAAGCCAATGTTTCGAGTATTCTGTGCGAATAAGAGGCAATGCCTTTTGGGCAAAGAACAAACTTACTTTGCCTGATATCCTCAATATAACTCTTCTTTTCACTCTCATCATGATTATACCATTTTTTAACCTCTTTTATCTTGTATTTATGTGAATGGTTTTTATATAAGTCAAAGATTTTACGCCTTATTGGACTTGAACAGGCGCCAGAAAATGTAAATAACGTAGTAGTTTGTGATTGTTCATCAAGACGAGCTTCGTCAATATATTCGTTATGAATAACAAGATGCGGCCAAGAAATGTGTATAGCGGGGTCGAATTTAAACACCTCTAAAGACGAATAGAGCCCAGGTAAAAATCCAGGAGGTGAATCTTCATAGTTTAAGGTACACAATCGTTTGTTTCCTTTGTTGAGATACAGTATATTTTCAAAATCTTTTATATGTTTTTGAGTTTTAAAAATGCAGGATTCTAATAAAACAATCAAATCGGCATCGGCCTCATTATTTACAAGCTTAAACCTGTTTAGTTTAAGGTTTGTATTTACAAGATTAGAAATTCTTTCTTTATTCCCCTTTTCCCAATCGTGTATAACATTTTGTTGCATTAAGGCAATATGAATCATCCTCTAATAATATTTAAATATTGCTAACTGCATAATTCATCCAAAAATCTTTTTGCAACTGCTTCTGTTGTATTGTTTTCAATCCACTTATAAGTTTCATTGTATAAACTCAAATATTTGTCTTTACTCATATTATTAATAATGCCCAGCAACTCTATTGCATCTTTATACACAATTGTGTTTTGATTATTCAATCCATGTGGTGCACAACGTGGCGGTTTATTATCCAAGTTCTTAAAACATAAAACTGTGCCTTGAGATGCATACTCATAGTGTCGCAAACAATCCCATCCTGCACGCTTTACAGTAGGTCCAAATTTTGATTTTTGTATATCCTTTATATAACCATACTCATCAGTAAACAGGTGCTGTTTATCATTAATGATTTCAGTTGAATTACCTAATGCTGTTTTCAATTCTTCATCAACAATATAACTAACAAAAGTGTTTATCTTTTCATGAGGTTTAACTCTTGTTATTTTTTCTTTAGGAATTGACATACTGATGGAATATAAATTTTTTGGCGTAGAAAAAATTTTGTTCCATGATGATGAGAAAAATTTTTCAACATTATAATTATAAACGCCTTCATGCAATTCCCGTTTAAAATATTTCACTTTGCACACAGGGGTAAAGAAAGAGCGAGGAGAAGCCCGAAATCTTTCTTTTATATTTTTATAAGGGAATATTGAGCTGATATCGTGCCCATCAACAATTGCAATTTTCTTTGTTGGATATTTTTTAAAAAGGTACCAAAATAAATTCCAATGCCGCCAAATATCAGTAACAACGAATGCATCATATAAATCCGCATCGCGTTCCCAAAAAAATCTTCTTCCTTTTAGCTCGTCATTATCCTGTAATAAACCGTAAATAAAAAAACCATTATTGCCTAATTTCTCTTTAATTGATGTAGGCAAAGGGCTATATAAACTATCATTGCGGCAAACATCAACACAGTCATTTCCTAATATCCTTCTTAAGCCATGCAATAGCGAATCATACACATAATCGGGAGCGTTGGTATTAAAATAAATTAGCCGCATTCAACAATATGCTTTTTAAATAGTTCCTTTAATTAGCGGTTTTATTATGGCAACTGATTCTTCAGGCAGAGCAAAAAAATTGCTATAACTATAATATTCACCATAGAGTGCATAGTTAAACTCATAAAGCCCATCCCATCTTAAAAGAAAAGTTTTATAGCCATATTTTCCAAATAACATAAAAGCCTGAATTAAGGTACTTCCAGCCATTGTCCACGAAGAATTATATTCAAATTGTACAAACTTTATTTTTTTCGATTTCAGATTTTCTTCAGCCCCCTTAAGCACAAATAAATCATAGCCCTCGACGTCAATTTTTAGATAGTCAATTTTTGTCAAGCCATATTCTTCCATAATCAAATCAACAGTAGTAAGTTCTACGTGAATCTGTTTCGAATGGTTGTTACTTACTCCTGGAACAAGAGACGAGGTCTCACCGCATTCGGGTTCTTCAAAAAAAATATTTTGTGATTTCTTGTCCGCCAATCCTTTATTAATCAGTGTAACATTATTTGTTGTATTAAACTTCGTTTTTAATACACTAAATGCATTAATTGATGGCTCGAAAAGAAAAATTTGTATGAAGCTATTTTTATTTAAAAAATACTCTGTCCACATCCCTTTGTTTGCACCTACATCTACAACAATTACACATTCTTTAGCCAGAAAGTCTATCATTAAGCTTTCACCGTTTTTAAAAAAATCAGATGAATTTGCCAGATAATAACTGATGATGGGATAGCATTGATTCCTTATTAAAACAAATATCCTAACAAGGCGAGGCGACTTTGCAAAATAGTGATGACACGCATTAATAAATGCTCTGTAGTTAATGATTTTTTTATTCATTATTTTTTTGTATAACTACAAAACTCTGGTCTTTAAATTCACCTTCCTCGCCACATGGTAATTCAATTTTATGCCCTTGTTGAACTGCCCACTGAATAATTTCCGTTTTTGAGGCAAGATATGTAGCGTCGACGTCAGCAGAAATATATTCTGGTCTTCGCAAACATATCGGAGAAATGTTAATTGGAAATTTACCATATTTCAAAACAGCTTTTTTTAATTCATTTGGCAATCGAATCCGGCTATCATATAAACTAATAAGTGCGTCGAGAAGCCTGCCTTTTTTAATTTTCGTTTTAAAGGTTCCCGGGGAATATCCTAATTGCTGTGAGCCCAATCTTCCGGAAGAAACAAAATCGGGAAAAACAAGAACAATTTTTCCATTAAGCTTTGTAACACGCATTTGTTCTATTAAAGCTTTTTCAGGGTACACTAAATGTTCAAGCACATACAATGAAAAAACGATGTCGAAAGAATTATTTTTGAAAGGCATCTTATAGGTATTTCCTTTATACCAATTGCATTCGGGATGATTAATTTTATTTTTAGTTATAATATAATCCGGCAAATCAATTCCTGTGTAGTTACCTGAAAATCCCATCTTTTTTAATAACCGGTATAGTTTACCGTTTGAACAGCCTATCTCAAGTACATCAGGCAAGCCGCTTTCAAATATATATAAAGGCAGCTGATAGCGTACTGATCTCTTATCAGGCTGCAAGTCTTCATCTTCTTCAAGCATATGCTGGTATAGTTCTCTTTTGGAATGATCACTATAAAAAGAACTCATATTTATATCCAGTTCGTTTAAAAGGTCTGCTTTAGAGTTATCTGCACCCGATATCCAGTTAAACTTTCTGCCTGGAAACTTATTTGTCATGCTTAAAAATAAAATAAGGAAGGGCTATTAAAAGGGTATGACAATTAAGGATGGCACTTTTTATTTTTAAAAAATATAGATTTTTTAAAAGACTTCTGCATTGAAACGCATAGCCTTGTTGTATAATTTTATATTTAGACATGCTTTGTTTAGAACAATATAATGCCCAGTTACTTACCGCAGTAATGTTGTTTTTTAGCTTATTTTTTAGTGCAATAAATTTAACCGGATGAGTAACCTTTGCCGGGGCTAAAAATTTTATATTGGTTTGTTTTTTAAGCAAGTAATATAAGTACTGATCTTCCTGAGCAGCAATCGAGAAGCTTTCATCAAAGCCTCCCACCTGTTTAAATAACCACTTATTTACGCAAATATTCGCACTCCAAAAATAACCACCGGTTGTGTTAACCGGGCATTCAGCCATATCTTTTTTTAAGAGCTTTTCATTATCCGGAAGTATTGTTCCTTCAAAAGCAAGCGAATCAGGGTTATCAGTTATGCCTTTGATATATTCAGAAATCAATCCTGCATCAGGAATAACATCATCATCCAAAAAGATTAACCATTCTCCTTTAGCACTTTTTGCCCCGTTATTCCTGTTGGCTGCGGGCCCTTTTTGCGGTCCTTTAGCGCAGGTTACCCATTGGTATTTATCAGCGATCATTTTTTCTGTTTTATTATTTTTGCTGTCGTCGGTTACAATTACCTCATACCTATCGTTTTCTGTTTTTTGAAAATCAGCGCGTAGGCAATCAAGACATTTAGACAAAAGAACCAACCGGTTGCATGTAGGAATGATAACTGAGATAAACATAATTTTCGAAACCTTACTTAACTAATTCCATTGCCTGCAATATTTTTCCTAGATCGTTTAGATCTACATAAACATCGCTGTCAAAATCTGCATAACCTTTTACTACTTTACCCTGTTTGCAATAAAGCAAATAATATTCGAGGTTATTGTGCGTTGCCATTTCCATGTACGCTTTTTTATGATACACCGGGTGATTATAATATCTTATTTCACACACCTTTGCGGCCTTCCTGCAAAACACGAGGTTCACTAAATTCGCTCCGTGTGTAGTTATAATATACCTGGCATTTCCAAAAATGTATGACTGCTCACGGATACTTAAATCTTCTGAGTAAATAATTGTAAAGCCATAATCAGAAAGTGCATTTAATACTTCATTTTCATTTGCTATCCTTCTATTCACAGCTTTCCCGCGGCTTACATATATCCGCTCACTGCTTGGAAATTTTACCGGCTTTACACCCTCGAAAATTTTCTTCAGGTATGAGCAATACCATTCACCATGCCTTTCAAAAAAAGATGTGAAAAACAATTCTTCACATTCAAATGCATTACCATGAAAACCACCAACAATTTTATGTTCAGGAATATCAAGCTTTGTAAAAACCTGTTCATACCATTGTTTGCCATAATACGGAATAATTATATTGTCGAAATCTTTGATAAATAAATTGATTTTTTCCAACAGCTTTATCGTTGGCAGCCCTTCAATCATCATATGATAATAATTGTCTCCTGCATTAAGCAGCAAGGTTTTCCCTTTTAAACGCTTTGTTGAAGGCAGTTTTAGTTTGTGATATAATTCATGGCTGTATTTATTGTGGCTGTAATAACAAGAAACAGGTTGTATTAAATAACCATCTTCTGTTATAATCGCATAATGTGTTATGTACACTTTGCAGTTTCTAAGCCTGAAAACATATTCTTTATAATTAAAAGAACGCGCCTCCACTTTTGATGCAGGTGTACAATTCCCTATTGTTAAAACAGGTGGTTTTATATTAATGTGTTGATTGATTACTTCCCAATAATTTTTCTCCCCGGTTTTTTTTTCAAGTGTTTCCAGGTAGGTGATAAAATCACTGAAAGTGAAAAGCTCTTTTTTTAAGCCACCAACATTTTTAAATGAACGTAGTACATAAATATTGATAAGACCAAATACCCGATTCCTTAATTTACCTGCAGACTTTTTTAATGTTTTCAATAAAGGCATTATCTAACAGCCAGTTTTACTGCAGCTTTCATTTTGCGCAGCCTTGTTTTAAGTTTGGATTGAAATGTATTTCGCGTAGCAGTTATTACTGCAAGCTTTTTGTTCCATTCTTCGCGTTCCTGCTTTGTTAAATATCCAAGAAACAGTTTATCTATTGGCCTGTTGGTGCTCATGCTGCAGCCGGCCCAATGAATAATGTAAGGCTTCTTTGATTCATTTTTCCAAAATCTTGAATAGTCTTCATCTGTATAATCACCGGCCCATGTTGATTCCATGCAATAAGGCTGGAGCGTGATATTTGTAACAGAAATGCCTGACAGGTTTACCAATAAATTGAGCCCGGGTTGGTCATGAAACCTGAAGCTGATGCAGGAGGCTTTGTATTCAGGCTGTTCAGCTATTTGTTTTAATTCGTCAAAATTATACAACCTTTTGTCGCAGGCAAATTGGCCTGCATTAAATATTTTTTGCTGCCATGTGGTAGTGCTTTTGTCAAAAAAAGTTAAAACCTCTTTTGTTATAACATGCTCCGGGTTATGCCAGTGCCCGCAGGAAGTAATAAACCCTGAAAAAGAAGTAAGCTCTCGTTCGGGGTTTTTCAAAAAAATCACATCTGAATCCACAAACTGGTAATTACTTTCCAGGAGACATTGATATTTCCGCATCATGCGGTGTGCATGATGCACCTCCAGCCAGTGTAATACATTTTCCAATTCCCACCAATGCGCATTCACAGGCAGGTCAAATTTTTTTTCGTCATACGGTATTACCCATAAGGGAAGATTACAACCCGTTGCACGCAATGATCTTTCCATTGCTATAAACCGCAATCGTGTGTTTTGATTGGCAAGGGTTACGATTTTTTCTAAATGCATGAAAACGTTATTTTACTCTTGTAAACCTGCTTTTTAGCTTTAAG
The DNA here is from genome assembly GCA_013285855.1 of Bacteroidota bacterium. Lineage (GTDB taxonomy): Bacteria > Bacteroidota > Bacteroidia > Chitinophagales > Chitinophagaceae > Parafilimonas. The sequence goes on along the minus strand of JABDGW010000044.1, from coordinate 16,166 downwards.
AATTGCTTTTCATAGCCATGATAAGAAAGCATTGCAACAATTATAAGTAGCGATGTATTTAAAGCAATGGATGTTCCAGGCATTGATGAACTTGCCCATGGCTGATTGAATGTAAATATCTGTTGCCAGATATAAAGACTGTATGAAAGTATTCCAATATATTTTACAGGCTTATAATTTAAAATTTTATACCATACCGTATTTTTGTTAGTGATAAGAGATATAACAAATGCGGCAATAAAAAAACTACTGATAGTTAGATGTAAGCCTATAGGTAAAATACAATGGCTGGCACACCATGCTATTACAAGTAAAAGAAATTGCAGTAAACCTGCGTTATTAAATTTCCTGTTAAGTTGATTTGGAAACCTGAAAAAAAGTACGGCTGAAATGCAACCAATTAATATGGTGAGCATGCCATTAGCAAAAATTCCATCGAGAAAAAAAAGAATATAGTTTATAAGATAAAAATTTGTATTAATATGATAATAACTGTAAATAATCAATGGCGCAAATAGAAATAGTAAGAAGGATAATTTAAAAAAAAAATTCGAATCTTTTACTAAAAAAATGGGGAAGAGTAAATAAAATTGTTCTTCTGTGCTTAAGCTCCAAAAATGCCCATTGGGAACAAATTTTGGATGCCCGACAAAATTCTCGCAAAAGAAAGCCGTTCTCAAAAAATCAATAGAGCTTAAGTTTAGTTTATATAGATAATTTAAAATAATTAATACAAAAATAAAAAGGTAAGCGACAGGCAAAATTCTTAAAGCTCTGCGTATGTAGAAACTTCTAAATGAAACGCTGCCTTTTGTAACCTGCTCTTTTAATAATAAAGAAGTAATAAGAAAACCACTTATTACGAAGAATATATTTACTCCAAAACTTCCTAATTCTAATTTTAAAAAAAATTTATTAGAAAAGTTAAAAGCTATGTGACTTAATATTACGAAGATTATTGCCAAAGCTCTCAATCCATCTAAACATGGAATATGCTTTTCCTTTAAATAAAACGGAATTTGATAGTTATCTTTTTGAAATAATGCTTTTTTATAAGATTCTAAACTCAATCAAGTTTTTTTTAATTCCATATTATAAAGCTTCGAGAAATTTCTGCAAACGTTTCTGCACTGTTTCAAGCGTAAATTCTTCTTTCAACACTTTTATTCCATTTAAAATATATTGATTGTAACCAAATGGGTTTTCTAAAATTGTATTCAGGTTTGCGGCAATTTTATTTTCATCAGTTGTTTCAATACATATCCCGCAATCATATTTTTTTAAAAATTCGTGATTGACAGAATAGGGAGGACCACAACTGATTATAAGCCTGCCTGCCTTTAAATAATCTGTAAGCTTTGTTTGAACGGATGCTTTTGAATGCGTATAATATTCTTTATGGAAAGATGAAGTAATAATAAGAAAATCTGCCGCGGATAATTTTTCATGAATATCACTATAAGGTATATTGCCCCCATATATAACCGGCAACAATTCCATTTCTTTTTTTCGCCATTCCCACTGGCTTTCCTGTGTGTACACGATCAAAGAAATATCTCTTTCAGCTTGCAGCATTTTAATGGCCTTTGCAACCGCCGTAAAAGCGTCAAAATGCATTTGCCAGAGAGCGCCTGCATAAGCAAACGTATAATGCTGCTTTTTTTCCAAAGGAATTATTTGTTCATTCCCTGAAAATTTAACAGGATTATGAATTTCCAAAATACGTTCAGGCTTTACTTTATATCGCTCTATAAAAACATCTGCAAGATTTTTACTTACCATCATCCAGGCTTTATTTTCATTTAGTATTTTTTTTGCCAAAGCATGGATGCTTCCGCCGATCCACTTCATACGGGGCTTATGCAGCCAGTCATCCATAAAGTAAGGATATACTTTTTTGTTTTCAAATAAAGGTTTTAAAGCATTATGCATAAACAAACCTACCTGCCCGTTTGGAGCGGTAATAATAACATCAGGATTAAACTGGTGAATAGCTTTTTTTATTTTCTTAAAGCTGCGAAACCGGTAATTAATATTAAAATTAAACGCGTCAATGTAGCGGTTAATGTATATTCCGATCCTGTTGCGTTTAGGTTTTATTATTTCGAATTTATAAACGACCGTACGGCTTGTAAAAGGCGCAGATGGCAAGGCCTCTTTGTAAGCAGATGAGGAAGTAATGAGGAGGAAATTTTCAGGCTCTATAAAAGAAAAAATATTGTACAGTGTTTGGGAGAAACCACCCGTATTTGCATTTATGCTCGCATCACTCAAAACCAATATTTTCACGCTTTAATCTTTTTTTCCAGCTTGATGCAATTTCGCCAATCATATCTTTTAAACTTACAGAAATATCCCATGTTGGATAATGCTTCTTCATTTTTCGTAAATCACTATAATAACAAATGTGGTCACCCTCGCGGTTTTTATCAACATATTCCTGCACCTGTTTTTTGCCTGTAAAACTTTCTGCCATTGCAAAAGCTTCTATTATTGAGCAGGTATTATTTTTACCGCCACCAAGATTATACACTTCCCCATTCCGGGGATTATCAATAAATGCTTTCATAAAGCAGGCTATATCGTAAGCATGAATATTGTCCCGTACCTGCTTGCCCTTATAGCCATAAATAAAATATTTCTTTTCTTCAACGTTGCACTTCACCAGGTAACTTAAAAAACCATGCAATTCTACCCCGCTATGATTGGGACCGGACAGGCAGCCTCCACGCAAACAACAGGCAGGCATATTAAAATACCTCCCGTATTCCTGCACCATAATATCGGCAGCCACCTTGCTTGCACCAAACAATGAATGTTTACTTTGATCGATACCGAGCGTTTCAGGAATGCCATTTGCAAAATTTTCATCATCGTACTCCCAGCGTGTTTCACGCTCTTTCAGCTTTATGGTGTTTGGTTTATCACCATATACCTTGTTAGTACTCATGTGTATAAACGGAGCGTCCGGGGCAAACTGTTTTGCAGCTTCCAGTATATTTAAGGTGCCTCCAGCATTTGTATCAAAATCATCAAACGGAATTGCTGTTGCACGGTCGTGACTGGGTTGCGCCGCAGCATGAACGATCGCATCCGGTCTTAATTGTTTTATTATATTTAAGATACCGGCCCTGTTCCGTATATCCATTTCATGATGCTGAAACATTTTGATGTTTTTCTGCAGCCGCTGCTGGTTCCAGCGGGTATCTCCCTGTGGACCGAAAAATACGGCCCGCTGGTTATTGTCTATACCATGAATGGCATAACCTTCATTTGCAAAGAACATGCAAACTTCTGAACCTACTAAGCCTGATGACCCTGTGACTAAAAGCTTCTTCAAGATATATTTTAGGTTTTTATTTTTAACAGCTGGCGCATAAGATCAAAATCAGCGTCGGGAAATTTCTTTTTAAACAAAGCACTCAATACAGTTTTATCATGATCTGTAAGTTTTCTTGCATTTATTTTGTTCATGTAATACTTACTTAAATAGACGCATGAATAAAAAAATCTATGTAAAAAATTTTTGCCCGATACATAATACAGGAATGCCCAGTACTTAGTGAGTATACGATCAGATAATTGAAAACCTTTCTTTAATTTGTTATTATAGTCAACAGTTAATCTTGATGTTGGTATATAATGTTTAAACAGCAGGTCTTCTTTATAATACAATTTATAACCGGCGATCAAAGCTCTCAGGCTTATTTCAGAATCACCTCCTGACGATAAGTTGCTTCCAACTCTGTCAGTAAGCAATAAAGGAACTTCTTCATTTATAACTGATAAAAAAATATTTTTTAAAATTATCATTCCTGCTCCCCACAAATATCCCCTGTAACTGATATCGCCTGTTTTATCGCCCTGTTTGCCTACCACATAATTCGATTGTTCTTTTTCAAACCAATCAGGAATCGTTACATTTTCATCAAAACAGGCTATCGGAGTGCCCCCCCATATACCATAACCCTCATTTTTTGTTTTTTGTACAAGATGGTAACCAGATTGTACAAAATCGGCGGTTAACAAATTGTCATCGTCGCAAAAAATAATAATATCATAATCAGCAGCCTTAACACCTGCCTGCCTGGCATAGTTTAGACCGGGTTTATTTTCTGTAACTATCTTTAGTGGTATAACACAACCTGATGATTTCCACATATCCCAGGCACTGGCTGCGGTGCCATCGGTACTTTTATTATCAACAACTATTATTTCCCAATTAAGATCTGCCGCGGTTTTTTGCTTAGCTAAATATTCCAAAGTCAGCGGCAATCTTAAAGCGCTGTTGTAACAACATATTATCACAGAAATGCCATCCATCAGCGGATCAAAAATTGATCGATGTGCTTATCTTTTTATTTATCCCCATCTTTAGATTGTAGAACCGTGACACAATTAGAAAATATTGCTTTTGAAAAAAACTGAGATTGGAAAATAATAAAGATTGCACCTGGGTTTTTAATACATAATCAATATGGTGTCGCCTTGTTATAAACCGGTTATACAATTTAATTCGTGCTTTAAAATACAAGGCGCTATTTAAATGCAAAACATCATGAAAATAATCAAGCGCTTTTATTTCTTCAATAAAGTTTAAACCACTTGCATACATTTTTCCGCTTACATCATTACCATGCTTGCGGAAATAATTTAAAGGTTTTGCGTTAATATAAACATTGCCAAGCCGGCTTAATTCGGCCCAAAAAATCCAGTCGCCAACAAATCTGAAAGTTTTATAAAATTCACTCATCATGTAATAAAATTCCTTTCTGAAAATAGCCATGCCGGAATTGAAAACGGCATTGCCAAATGTTAAAAAATTTTCCAGGTATGTTTCTTTGCTGTAATAATCTTCAAGCTTTTTATAAGAAGACTGGAAAATAATTTCTTCCTGGTTATTAACGCAAAAACTCTGGCAATAACCAAAAGCAACATTGCCATCCTCTTCTATACCCTTTACCAATGTTTCAACCAGGGTATTTTCACACCAGTCGTCGCTTTCTGCAATCCAGATGTACTTGCCTTTAGCGAGGGTAATTCCTTTATCCCATTGCTTAAAAGTGCTTCCGCTGTTTTCCACATTATATACTATACAACTGATTTTTTCATTACTTCTATACCTTTCGATAATCTCCCTGCTATTGTCAATTGAACAGTCATCAAGAATTATAATTTCAAAATCAGTATAAGTTTGATTTAATACAGAATCAATGCGCTGTTGCAAATATGGCGCATGATTGAAATTCGGAATTATGACGGAAACAAGGGGCAGGTTTATTTCTTTAAAAGATATTTTATAAAGGAATGGAAAGGTCGTTTCTTGTCATTCATATAAATGATCTTAGTTCCGTAAAGTTTTTGATAACTTGTAAAAACAACATTCCAGTGTTTTTTGTATAAGTAGGCGATTATTTCTTCAAAATTATGCGGGGATGTTTGAGACATAAGTGAACCGGTTCTTATTCTATAATCAAATAGTGCTTTATCCAGATAAACAAATTCCCAGCCTGCCTTAAAAAGACGGATCCAAAACTCCCAGTCTTCATGCCGGATTAAATTTTCATCTAACCCTCCGACATTTTCCCATGCTTCCTTTTTTATCACTGCACACATATCAATATAATTTTCTGTAAGCAGTTTTTCTATATCAAATTTACCTGCAAAAAAAGAGCGGCTTATTTCACCAATGAAATTTGCATTGCCGTATGCGACTGCAGCTTTAGGATTTGAGGCCAGTGCAGCAATTCCTTCATCAATATACTCAGGCCTGATAGCATTGTCACTGTCGAGGCAAAGTAAATAGTGTCCGGTGCTATGATACACGGCATTATTACGTGCAGCAGATGGACCTTTGTTTTCCTGTCGTATAACAGTTATATTTTGTCTTTCATATTCATTCAGCAAAGCAATCGTTTCAACGCTTGTTGAACCATCATCGGTTATTACTATTTCATAAATGAATTTTCCATTATACGCAGTCACGCTGTTAACAGCTTCCTGAAGATGTTCAGCCCTGGCATTGAAACAAGGAATAATTATTGAGATATCTTTTTCTTTTAAGCTCAAGAAGAACCGGGTTTATACTAATTACAATTTATAATTATTAATCATTTTGTTTAAAAGTCTTCTTGTGGTATTAAACCCAAATAGCGCATAAATAGTTTGGAAGAAAATATTTGATGCCGGTGTAAACACGTAGCTGCAATTTTTCTTAATGAGTTGTTTGTAGTCGCACTTGCTCCAGTTATTGGTTGAGTAATGATACCTCCTGAACCATATTTTATGAAAAGAGTTTAAAGTTTTTTTATGGCTTTTGTAACTCCTTTTTAAATCTTCTATCATTTCTATGCTTCTGGCTACCGATAATTTATCAGCATAAGAAGCAGATCTGGTATGTATGCGGTAACCGGCAAGCACCTCATCGGACCCGAACAAGATATTTCCATTAATCAGCAATTGAATCCATAAATGATAATCTTCAGCATTTTGAATGGAAGGTTCTTCGGTAAACCCATTTACCTTACTTATAATTTCGGCTTTTGCCAATACTGACGATGGAAATATTTTGTTGATCTCCAGGAAATCACGTAATCCTTTATCACCGGAAAAAAAACCCTTGCCTGTACCCATGAAGCCATTTGAATTGGTTAATTTATCTGTGAAAATATACCCTTCAGAAAAAACAAGGTCTGCCTTCTTTTCCTGAAGTTCCTGAAGTTGCGTTTCTAATTTATTTGGCATCCATATATCGTCCGCATCCAAAAAAGCAATATAATTACCTGTAGCATAGGAAAGTCCAAGGTTTCTCGCCTTCCCTTGCCCGCGATTTTGTTGATGGAAATATTGTATTCTTGAATCATTACTAAAGCGTTGTATTACTCTCTTTGTGTCATCGGTTGATCCATCATCAACGATTAACAGTTCCCAGTTTTTATAAGTTTGCTGAATAACACTTTCAACGCTTTCAGTAATAAAATTCGCTGCGTTATAAGTCGGCATCACAATTGACACAAGTGAATCAATCATAAATTTATAATTTTCCAGCTATCGGGTACAAAATCATGAATGTTGAATATTACATTGTCTGTATTAAACCACTTATCGGGTGCAAATTTTTTTCCGTCTTTTTTACTCAGCCATGCACCCCACCAGCTGAAGCTGCTGTTAGCCACTATGTGATGTTTACAAAAACTCATCAGGGCCATATCTTTCCAATTGTCGGCTGCTTGGTTATGCGCTATAAAACGCATATCTAATCCCGGATGCTTAAAGTTTTCTTTCACCCATTCAATATCATCAGAAAAAACAAAGGCAGTTAAGTCAGCGTATTCAGCTTTTAGTATATTAAGTGCTTTATTATGGTATCCAAGCGGCAATGAATTGTGTATGCGGGCGAAAAAGGGCTGGAGATAATCTGTGCGGCGTATGTGAATACTAACAGGATTTTCAGCGCGGTCTATTTGTTTTTTTATTTCTGCATTCAAATCGTCCAGCGGCGGGAATTCGAAGTCTTCCAATATCGGGTTGCGTATACGCTTAAAGTATTTTTCACTTTGAAAGTAGCCTTCCAAATACATGTATTTGGTTGCAGGTAACTCTTTAAAGGAAATATATTCATTATTCTTTTGCCGTACGTATAAAGGCTTATAAAAAGATTTCAAAATTTTATGATAAACAGATGTGCCTGTAAAGAATTTTATTTCGCGTGAAGTTGCTCTGCGGGCTTTAAGATTTTTGAATATCCCAAGCTCATACTTTCTTGAAATAAATGTTTCGGTGCTCTCGCCCAATTCAAGAAATTCATGATCCATGTAAACTATTTCATCTATAGGTTGTAAACTTCTTGCCACCGCATACTGAAACATCTGGTTGCCTAAACCACCCTGCAGTTTTGTTATCAACTTACGCTTCAATCTTTATAAATTTTTTCCAGAATTCCGGTTGAAATTTTTCCCAGGCGTGACATCCAAATGGAAGACGATCCTCTAATACATGCAATTCCGGGTTTACTTCTACTGCAAATTGCAGTGCCGTTGAAACGTCAGGAACCAGGAAATTTTTAAAAAGTTTAGGAGCAATACGTCCAAAGAAAACATCTTCATTGCACCAGTAATAATTTGTATTGGGAATTTTATGGGTTAATAAATAGATGATAAGCTTTTTCAGCGTTTTAAAAGATGGTCTTCTTTTAAACGAATTATAATAATGCTGCGGTAACGCTTTATACTTATACTTTTCTAAAACATTAATGTGCGCTTTGATATCCCTTAGGGAAAAACCGCCATTACCCACTGCTACAAACCTGCTCGTTTCATCTGCCATTCCCCAGCCTTCATACCATGGGGCACCTATATAAGAATATCCTTTTTCACACCAGTAATTCAATTCATTTTTAAACACCCAGGCATCCAACTGGTAGATTAATAAGTAATCATAATTTTTAAACCGTCTGTAAAATGCTATTGACAATAGCAGCTTATTATAACTTAAAACTGAAGTAAAATATTTATTTTTAAAGCGTTCTATATAATATTTGCTCCCTGATTGCATGAACTGATTGTAATTGCTAAAATCAAAATTGTTCGCACAGATAAAGCAAATTGGAGTATTATGTAAGATTTTGAGGCATTGAGTAATGGAATTTACTTCATTACCTGAAAGTTTATTTTTATAAACAGGAATAATAACAACTTTTCGCGGCGGCATAATTACATTTATCCTTAGGATATTTTAATTTGTTATGCAAAGACTAGTGTATTCATTGCTTTAAAAAAGAAGATTTTATATTTGATAACTTAGTTGCTAATGAATAGGAGCCCGAGTTCTTAATTAGTGAAATCATCGCCTCAAGCTCATTTATATGGGTTACAATATCGTCCACTAATACGTTCGCTATATCTGGGGCAGGTGAGTTCAGATAGGTTAAACATATCTGCTTTATCATCTCATACCTTTTTTCTTTTAAAACCCACGTTATATATTCATGTATTTTTCTTGTTTTTTGGGCTGCCAATATTTTAATAACCTCATCATCAAACTTTTCCTTTAATAAGTTATCTAGCAAAGCAATCCATTTGGGATAAACTTCATCGAGCGACTTTTTCCCCCATACGCCGGCACCATGAACCCTATAAACGGCCATTGAATCAGGAAAATATTTTATCATGCCCTTTTTTGCATTTAGAAGATGCAAAACATAATCTGCCACAGAGGAGCCTTTAAACCAACTTGGAAATTCCTTGATTAATCCGTTTCTAAAAACAACAGAAGGAGTATGCATCATGTTGCTTGACGCTAAATCAAGAATAGTGTAAGTTTCTTCTTTGTTTGAATGATTTAATTCCGAGGGCAATTTTTTCGCATCTTCCAAAACATTAACCTGATGAAAACAAATGCTGTAATCGGGGTTGGCTTCTAAGAATTCGACTTGCTTTTGGAGCTTATTCCTATCGGTCCAATAATCATCCCCTTCACACAATGCTACATATTTACCTTTACATCTTTTTAAGGCAACCATCCAGTTTCCAATCATTCCTAAATTCTCCTGGTTTGAATAAAAGTTTATTTTTCCAGGATTAGCTGTCGTAACCTTTTTGCAAAATTGAGCAGTTCCATCATTAGAATTATCATCATTAATATCAATTTCTATGTCGAATTGAGCCCTTTGCATTAACGCGCCATTGATACATTCATCAATAAACGACATCTGGTTGTACGTTATAATACAGGCTGATACTACGGGATTTCTCATTCTTTTTCCAATTGAACTTTTATAAATATCTTTTTACCTGTATTTGGATCTTTAAAAAAGGCATTTCTAAATTCTCCGTGACTTAAAGCTCTAAGCCTATCAATAAAATATCTAGCTGTTTCAACAGTATTTAAATCTATTTCCTTGAGTGAATCAAAATCTGAAATTGTATTATAATTTCCTTCCATCAATGGGGGATTTGAAGTATAACTATTATTTAAAATATTTAGTAATTGTTCTTTTAGGATGATGAATTCAGCTTCAATAATATGGTTATAAACATCTAACGAAGTTTCCCAGTTGTTAATTACAATTTCTTTTTGAGCAATTATTTTTCCATGGTCTATTTCTTCATCCATTTCATGTATTGTTGCCCCAATAGGTAGTTTATTAATAATGGAGAAAACTTGGGGATACCATCCTCTATTATAAGGATTAAATCCCGGGTGAATATTAATACATTTAACAGCTTTTACTAATTCCTTTGGAAAAAATTGCTTGCAATGCAACGAAAAAATAATATCGTAAATATTGCTGAGTGAGTCAATGTTTTCCCTGATGTTTATTTTCTCGATTTTTTCCTGTGTTGAAGCTGTTTGCCTGGAAGTACATGCAAAATCAAACCAGTCTTTGTTTATGCTTAGTTCAATCAGTAGCAATCGGAACTTGCGGATTAAGAAAATATTATCACTAATTACTAATACTTTCAGGTTGAATAGTTTTTAAAATCTGCTTTGAGATAAATAAAATACTTTCTTCGCTAAGATCATAAAAAAGTGGAAGACACAACACTCTACTACTAATATCTTCAGATACAGAGCAATTTGTTTGATTTAAATAAGGTAATCGATTTAGTGATGGATAAAAATATCTTCTTGTATAAATTTTATGTTTTTCCAGATTTATTTTTACTTGCAACAGTTGTTCTTCGTCTTTAAAAAGCACCGGGAAATAACTGTAGTTATAAGTAAAATTTTTTTCTTGGAGGAAATTCGAAAATTTACTTTTTAACTGTTCACTATAAGTTAAGAAGTGATTTTTCCTTTTATTAATGATATCTCGCATTTTAGGCAAAATGCTTAAACCCATTGCCGCATGTAATTCAGAATTTTTTGCATTAATGCCTACTGATAGGTAATCATCATAAATGTGCCCAAACTGCCTGTATAGATAGAGCTTATCAAACAACTCTTTAGTTTTACAAATAATTGCACCTCCTTCAACTGTATGAAAAATTTTAGTTGCATGGAAACTGCAAGTACTTACATCGCCAAAACTTAAAAGAGATTGATTTTGATATATGCTCCCAAATGCATGCGCCGCATCATAAATAACTTTAAGATTATATTTACTAGCTATACTCTGTATTTTCTCAATATTGCAAGGAAACCCATACACATGTGTTGCTAAAATTGCCTGGGTCTGTTCCGTTATAGATGCTTCAATTTTATTTGCATCTATGCAAAAAGTAGTTGGTTCTATATCAACAAAAACTGGTGTACAGTTTTCCCATAAAATTACATTTGTTGTGGCTACGTAAGAAAATGGGGTAGTTATTACTTCCTTAGTTATACCTAACGCTTTTAAAGCCATTTGAAGTACAATAGTTCCATTAGAACAAAATAACAGATATTCTATGCCTAAATATTCTTTTAACTTTTCTTCCAACTCCTGAACCAATTCTCCGTTATTAGTTATCCAACCTTTATTCCATGCCCGTTTTAAAACAGCAGCATATTCTTCAAATGGTGGCAGAAAAGTTTTGGTTACGTTAATCATTTATATCTACTTATAAGAACCTATTAAGCGACTGTTTAGGTAGCTAAGACAGCGCGCCAACGGATCGAATGCTTAAATAGAATCTTTTTTACCTTGTTTCATGTAGTTAATGTTTGCCACTTAAAAATCGGTTTGATTATGCCGGGCTCCCTCCCCATCCAGCCTCCGATTTTCCGCTGGCCTTCCTGTACATCAAACGCAATAATGTCTTTTTCAACAAACAGCGTTTCTTTCGAATCCTTTATAATATAAAAAGAAAGGTAATAGCTCCCCACGTTTAAAAATCCTTCGGGTAAAAGGCATTTTAAATGATTAAAGCCTTTTTTTAAAAATACTTGGGCAGACACATGACTGAAAGTAAAAATAGGTTCGCCGTGCTCATTATTCAAAACGAACGTAACATGTATTCTTTCCGGTTGGTTCTTTATATGAATTTTAATATTTATTTCAATCCCGTGGTATTCATCTAAGACTGTATCAGCGGTTTTCCCAGTTGCATTAAGGCTAATTTCCTCAAGCTTAAAGATCTCGTTATTATGAGTTTCACCAAAAAATTTACAATTCATACTTTCGGCATCCCCTTTCAAATAAGCGGATACGGCATTAGCGGCGCTGCCCTTATATTTGAGCTTGCCATACTCCAATACAATGCTATACCTGCATAAGGTTTTAATGGCTGCCATATTATGGCTTACAAACAAAATAGTTCTGCCTTCACTTTTGCTTACTTCATTCATCTTACCCAAACATTTCTTTTGGAATTCGGCATCGCCAACAGCGAGCACTTCATCCACAATTAAAATCTCACTCTCCAAATAAGCAGCCACTGCAAAAGCCAGGCGTACGTACATCCCGCTGCTATATCGTTTTACCGGTGTGTCAATATATCTTTCAACACCTGCAAAATCAACTATCTCATCAAACTTCCTCTTTATTTCTTTTTTGCGCATGCCCAGTATGGTGCCGTTCAAATAAATATTATCCTTTCCCGTAAGCTCAGGATGAAAACCGGTTCCTACTTCCAGTAAACTGGCTACACGGCCGTTACCGGTTATCTTGCCTGTTGTAGGGCCTGTAACGCGGCTTAATATCTTTAACAGGGTGCTTTTGCCGGCACCGTTTTTTCCTATTATTCCTACTGCGTCGCCTTGCTCTATCTCAAAATTTATATCCCGCAGGCTCCAGACCACATCTCCGGTGCCTTTGGTAGTGCGGTCATTGGTTTCGCCTATTTTTAAGAACGGATCCTCTTTACCACGGGTGCGGGCATACCACCGCTTCAAGTCGTTTCCTAAAGTTCCGGTGCCAATAACGCCCAGCCGGTAAGCTTTGGAAAGGTTTTCAACTTTTATTGCAACAGGCATTGTGGTGAATGGTGAATAGTGAATTGTTCGATTCGTAACCTCTATCTAAATTTAAGAGATGTCTTACTATCGTTCGACATGGCGACCCGAATGAAAGACGTTGTTATTTATTCACAACGTATAAAACGGAGGTTGGCCAGATAGCATTTCTTTCAAAAACTTCTTTTCCGAAATAGTTTATATCAAGTTGTTCAACAGTAAAACCAACAGACATAAGCCGGCTTATATAATCTTCTTTGGCATACATGCGCACATGGTCATCCTGGAAAAAATATTTCCATCGCAAAACTTCATCAGTACATGCAGGATCTTCCATCGTTTCTTGTAACTGCAGGTTTATGGGAACCATGGCTATACCCTGTCCTCCTTTTTTAAGCACACGGTATAATTCAGCCATAGCTTTTGTATCATCAGGTATATGTTCCAATACATGTGAACAGATGAAAAAATCAAATTGTTCATCCGAGTATGCGTGCATGTTGGTGATATCAAGATTATCGTCAACTTCCGCCATCATAAGGTCCATGCTACGATAGGCGACATTTATATTATTTTTTAAAAAGGTTCTTAAGGCGGGTGCCGGGGCAATATCAAGAAATTTTACTTTATACATTACAGTATCCAGATAGTGCTGAAGATATATTGCATACAACCTATCCCTGTCTGAGGCAAAACATTTTGAACACATATAATGTTCAATATTCATTGTTTCGATAAAAAAAGGGTTATGGACTGTTTGGTATTTTTGCCATTGAGCAAAAAAATGTATCGGAAGGGCATGTATCCTGATATTTGTTGCGCCGCAAACCGGACAGTTATAAACAGCTTCTTTGTTTTCCCCGGGCGGCTTGCTTAAAAATACCTGTTTCACAACCCTAAGCTTATTGAGAAATGGTGTTATGCTACTATTCAAAATTTATTTTTCTAAATTAGAAGGCAAAGTTTTTTTACGCTTAAAATAAAATATTGTTTTGCGAGGAACTGTTCGAAAAACTTAAGCGTTACATTATTAATCATTGCCCGTGTTTTTGTGTTGGCAACCGGGTAAGCAAGGTTGGATACTATCTTTTCAATCTTTAAACCGTTTGCGCTCATCAGCTCTATGATATTTTTTTTACCGAAGAAACGCAGATGAGTCTTATCCATTACGCCGCCTTCTTCATACGTAAATGTGCCGCGTAAAAGAATTTTAAGCACTGTTTTAAATTCCCTTACGTTGGGTATACTGGCTAAAAAATAACCGCCGGGCTTAAGCCAGTTGATCAATTTATCTCTTGCACTCCAGGGATCAGCTAAATGCTCCAATACATCTCCGCAAATAATCACATCAAACTCCTGCGTAAAACTATCTGCGTTTATTTGTTCAATATTGCCAATAATAAATTTATCTATGTCCTTGTTGTGTTGTTCGGTTCCTGGCAGTTCAAATAACTCGATCCCGGTTACTTTTTTTGCGATACCTGCATTTTTTAAATACAACAAAGTATTGCCGCCACCCGCACCAACTTCAAGTATACTATCAAATGTCTTCTTGGGCAGCAGGTCAGTAAGATCGGTACGTGTAAACTGGAAATAATAACCCGCTTTTTCATGGTAGGCCGCAGAGAGGTTTTCTACTTTAAGCGTGGTTGACATGTTGAAAGCTTAAAATGATGTTCAGCACAGATTGCTTGGTGCCTTGCAATGACGGTGAGCTATATTAAATTTCTGCATTGATCAACATTGATTTCCATAAATAAGGCAACCTGCCGCAACCTGTAAATTGTATATTGGTAAACCCTTTATTTGCTAGTAAACCCGTTAATGTTTTTTTACTCCAGAATTTTATATGTCCCCCATCCCATAACACGGTAAAATGCTTATCCATTTTGCCGGAAACAGCTAATACCACATTTTTAAAATAACCATGATAAGGGGTAGTTAGTATAAGTTGTCCGCCGCCGCCTTTCATCAATATTTTTTTGCAAAAGTCAAGGTATTCTCTAGGCTGGTACAAATGTTCAATTACTTCTGTGGAAACTATTGTATTGAATCTTTTCTCCTGTAAAGCTAACGGCAATTCATCTTTACTAAGATCCTGCAGGAAAAACCTGCTACTGTTTTTCTTTTTCGCTATTTCAATTCCTGATGCAGATGCGTCTGTTCCGTAAGCATCAAAACCCAGTTCAAGTAAATGATTCACCAGCCACCCGTTCCCACAACCCAGGTCTAATATTATCCTGTCTTTTTGTTGTTCCAGCACTTTTAATAGTGGAGAGAGTACATAAGCATGAATATGGTTCCAGTTTTCTGTATTATATCCATAATCTTTATACTCCGCCACCAGCCTTTGTTTAATTTCTTAGCGATATTATCTTACACTATTAACCATTAACCCTTCCCCATCTTCTTTTGGACTTTCTGTCTTCGGACTTCCGGACTTTCCCTCATACCGTATCTATAAAATTCTTTTCTACTTTTGTAAAAACGATCAAACCGGCTATCAGCAAAGCGATCGTAACTATGCAGGCATAACCAAGCATGCCCCAGCTAAAACTACCTTGTCCGAAAAAACCATAGCGAAAGGTTTCAATAACAGGCGTCATTGGATTGGCTGTTACCAGCCATTTATATTTTTCGGGTGCTGCAGACAAGGGATATATCACCGTGGTTGCATACATAAGCAGTTGCATTCCGAACGTTACCAGGAAAGTAAGATCCCGGTATTTTGTCGTCAACGAGGAAATGATCATTCCTGCCCCTAATCCCATAGCAGCCATTAATATTACCAGCACCGGGAAAAGCAATAAGTACATATTCGGATGTATTGCTGCGCCCTGAACGGCGTACCAAATTATAAAAAATAAGAAAAGCAACATTTGTATCGCAAAGCGCACTACGTTACTTACTATATTGCTTAAGGGAACAACCAGCCTTGGAAAATACACTTTGCCGAAAATACCTGCATTATCCCGGAATATGCCTGAAGTTTTTAAAAAGCAGTCTGAAAAATAATTCCAAGTGGTTATGCCGGCCATATAAAACAATGGTTTAGGAAGGCCATCGGTTGAAATTCCGGCAATACTGCCAAAAACAACCGTATAAATAATCGTTGTTAATAAAGGCTGAATGATAAACCAAAGCGGGCCAAGAATAGTTTGTTTATACAGGGAAACAAAATCCCGGCGAACAAGCAGCCAAAGCAGGTCGCGGTATTCCCAGGTGGCTTTTAACTTCAGGTCAAGCAGCGCATGTTCCGATGTTATTTCCCAGTGGTGATGTTCGTAATC